>NZ_QTXV01000102.1:0-1266 GCF_003461825.1 Prevotella sp. AM42-24
GATTTGGCTGTTTCACCTCATATATATGCAGTAACGACCAAAGCTGACATCCATACTATAGCCGATGAAGCCAAAGTGATGAAAGGTTCAACCAACTGGCATTTGGGTTATGGCGCAGACTTGCAGGTGGGCTACCAACTGACTTCATGTCTGAAATTGGGCATCTATTCCGGTTTGACCCGTCTTACTGGCGAACGTATGGATGGAATGCCAGAGCATCTGCACAAGAACAACTTCGTTTGGGAAAGCGGCATCAGACTGGGCATCAACTTCACCAAGGCAAAGAAAAGGAAAATGATGGAAACCTCAACCATTCCTCAGCCGGAAGTCCAGCAACAGCTGACTACCCCAGAGGAGAACACCCAACAGCAAGAGTCGGCTGCCAAGGCGGATAAGGCAGAAACCAAGGTTGCAGAACAAGACATTGCTGAAACCTCAGAGGTGAAATTCCCTGTTATCTACTTCGATTTCAACAGTATCGCCATCAACCCTGACGAGGAATCCAAGCTGAACGAAATCCTCCATATATTAAAGGAGAATCCGGATATGAAGGTGACGGTGACAGGCTGGTGCGACACCAGGGGCAGCGTAGCGGTGAACAGGCGCATTTCTCGCCAGCGAGCAGAAACCCTGAAGGCCTGGCTGGTAAAGAAAGGCATAGCTGCAAGCCGCATTTCGGCTGCAGGTAAGGGAAGCGACGGATCTCGCGAAGCCCAGAAAGCTCGCCGAGTAGAGACTAAAGATAATAATCAGTAACCCATAAAACAAGATAGAGAATGAAAGCAAAAAGAAGATTTAATATTTGGTTATGGGTGCTGTTATGCGTCCCATGCCTCTTGGCAAGCTGCGACCATGATGTTCATAATGGTGAGGATGAGGGTGGCTTGTCAGTATCACTCACTTGGGCAGATGAAGCCGACCAAGGTACGGAAGTGAAAGACGTGAAGCTCTGGATATTCAATGCCGATGACGGTTCGCTTGTAGAGGAAAAACATTATGGTAGTGCGCAGGAGGTGGCAAGCCAACGCTTCGCTCTTCCTGTAGGGCATTATCAGATATTGGCTATTACCAATCTCATAGAGCCATTCTTCACCACTGACCAGACCAGGGCTTTGACTAATTGGAACAATATCCAAATAGGCTTGACCAATCCCAAGGATGTAAGGAACAATGCCTATTTCGGAGTTGCCGATGTGAAGATAGACAACAAGGAAGGCAGCTATGTGGTGCAAAACCCTATGAAGAGCGTGCTTTCGGAACTGACCG
>NZ_QTXV01000102.1:1276-6540 GCF_003461825.1 Prevotella sp. AM42-24
TCGGAACTGACCGTCATCATTGAGAATGTGCCAAAAGGTACAGAGATGAGTGGCAAGGCTTTGGATTGTGCTTGTTGTCTGTTCCCTACACAGAAGAATAGAGATGGAGAATATGGATTGCCGAGCATAGAGCCAACGGAAGTGGAAATACCTACTATCTTGGCTACTGAGTCAACTTTGCAATCAGAAGTCATCCGGCTGATGCCGACCATACAGGGAAGTTCCGCCTCTCATGTTTATCTCCGCCTCTTGCTGCCTGACGAGACCTTGCAGGAGTTTGACATCACTGCTCCTAAGATGAATGTAGGTGGAAAGTATGAGCTAAGGTTCAAATACGAAGAAATGCAGCCAAAGATGAATCTGGAAGCTACCATCAACGGTTGGACGAACCTCAACAATGAAGTAGAAATATAATAATAACTTTTAAAATATTGATAAGATGAAAAAGATGACGAAGTTTTTCGCCCTTGTACTCTTGGCAGGTGCAATGGTTTCATGCAATACAGAAGATACAGCTTCTACAACAGCAAATGGTAAGGTAGCCGTACAGTTTACTGGTGGTATCAGCGTAAACACCCGTGCCAGCGAAACCACTTGGGACAACGGCGACCGTATTGGCATCACCGACATCGACAACGATACCCAGTACGGCAACGTGCCTTTCATCCTGAAGAATGGGAAATTTGAGGCAGAAGGAAAGGTCATCTATATCGAAGATACAAAGCCCCATACTTTCCGCGCCTACTATCCGTACAACGCGGCGGGAGGCATCCTCGCTGCCACGACCGATGCCACGGCGCAGCAGAACCAGCCTGCCATCGACTTCCTCTTTGCTTCAGGAGCCACGGGAGACAAAAACAGCCCGGTGGTGAGCTTTACCGACAAAACCTACAAAGGCGGTGAAGACAACTCCTTCCACCACCGCATGAGCCGGATAACCCTTACCTTCGAGGCGGGCGATGGCGTGGATTTCAGCATGGTCAAGCCTGAACGTTACACGCTGGACGGATTGTTACTCACTGGTACGTTCAACACGGCCGACGGTTTTGCCACCGCAGACAACGGGGCACAGACCGGAGAACTGGCCATGGATCTGGCAGACGGCAACCTCACGTCATCGGTCATCCTCTTCCCGCAGACAGTTGCATCACTGCCGTTGGTTGTGAAGTACAAAGGTCAGGAATATCCTGCCACACTCACCGTGCCCGAAGGCGCACTGCTGGCGGGCAACAACTACACCTATACTGTCAAGGTGAGCAACAAAGTCCTTGAAGTCAGCGAAGCCACCATTGCAAAGTGGAACGATATAGACGGTGGAGAAGTGGATGCTGACCTGTAAGATATTAATAATTAATTGATTAGAATGAAGAATTATGAGACATAGATTATTTATCCCCGCAGCCACCGCACTGCTGTTCGCCCTCGCCGCCTGCACACAGGACGAACTGGCAGACGATAGGCGTCTGTCCAAAGAGGAATATCCAATAGTCATCCATGCCACCGGACTGTCCGTGGAGGCAACACCGCTGGCAGCCCCATCAACCCGTGCATCCGTGGACGGCGACTGGCAGGGCGTCACTTCCGTGGCACTCAAGATGGGCGATGCGGTAAAGGAATACACCGTAACGGCTACAGATGCCGACGGATACAAGAGTGCCACGCTTTCACGCGAGAACGACCCGTACTACTGGACCAGCCGCGACCCGATTACCGTATCGGCATGGTGGCCCTTTGACAATGCCGACATCACCCAGATGCCTGCCGTGAAGGTGGCAGAAGACCAGAGCATATTGGCTGACTTCCAGAACAGCGACTTCATCGCCGCTGAGAACCGGAAAGTGGAATTTAACAACCCTACCTTGGAGTTCAACCACCGCACGGCACGCGTAGCAATCGAACTGAAGCCTGGCACGGGATTCACGAGCGTCGCTGGTGCCACGGTGAGCCTCGTGAGCCTGTCCGCCGATAACGGCAACCCGACCGCCATCAAGACTTACAACGCAAGCGGCAACACCTACGAGGCACTGACCGCCCCGCAGACCGTTGCGGCAGGCAAGCCGTTCGTTAAGGTGGAACTCGGCGGCGGCACCTTCTACTTCCGTCCGCAGAACAACGTCGTATTAGAAGCGGGCAGCCGCTATAAATATACCGTTAAGGTGAACACCACCGGCCTGACGTTAGAGGGTTGCACCATCGGCAGCTGGGTTGACGGCGGCGGCGAGAGCGGCGAGGCTGAGGATTTGGGCTATTCTATACAGAACGACGGCAGTTACATGGTCTATAACGCCAAGGGCCTGCTGGCATGGAACAAAGCCGTACAAAAAGATGAATCGATAAATTGCACCCTCACCGCTGACATCGACCTGACGGGTAAGGATTGGACACAGATAGGCACATGGCCTGGCTACTCCGGCGTCTTTAATGGGCAGGGACACCGCATTAAGGGATTAAACTTTTCTGCAGCGACTACTGAACTTTTTGGGTTATTAAATCACCGTGGTGTGATAAAGAACCTACAACTCATAGATGTGAATCTGTATGGCAGCAATGGATCAGCAGCTGGAATAGTGGATCAAAATGAGGGTCAAATCATTGCCTGCTCTGTGACGGGAAATATTTCTGCATATGGTAGAACTTGTGGTATAGCCGATTTAAATTATGGCAGTATCACCGCTTGCTGGTTCAACGGCACATTGAAAGATTATGAATCTGGAGCTATAGTGCGTTATAACTACGCTACTATAACTTCCTGCTATTGGGGAGGCAATGTCGGGCAAGGAGCATTCCGTAATGAAGGAGGAACGGTAGATGCCACGAAGGTGGACGGCGCAACCGTGAAATGGCAGACAGCCGTCGACGGCATGAACACCGCCCTCACCGACAATGACTACCAGTGGGCACTCGGCAACGACGGTCTGCCCGTACTGCAAAAGAAACAATAACAACCCCTAAACAACACGCATCATGAAACGAACAAACATCCATATATTCGCAGTCCTCGCCCTGCTGCTCGGTCTTGCCGCCTGCACACAGGACGAAGCAGGCTTCCTGCCTAAAGGGGCGGAAGGCACACCCATCGTCTTCACCGCCACGGGGCTGAACCCCGCCGCGACAGCCACCGCCGGCACCCGTGCCCCGGTGGACGGCAATTGGGAGGGTGTGCAGAGCGTGGCAGTCCTGATGGACGGCACGGTGAAGGCATACGACGTGACGCCCTCCACCGCCGACCCCACCAGCGCCACGCTGACCTCCACCGACCCGTACTACTGGACCAACCACAACGACATTACCGTCACAGCGTGGTGGCCCTACACCGCTGGCGAGACAACCCCACCTGCGGTAAAAGTAAAAGCCAACCAAAGTGCCCAGAAGGACTTTGAGGGCAGTGACCTCATCGTAGCCGACGGACAGACGGTGACTTACGGTAGCCCCACGCTCCGCTTCACCCACCGCACGGCGCGGGTGACCATCGTTCTGACGGACTACACCGAGGGGCTGGCATCCGTGCAGCTGACGGGTCTCTCCACCGAAGGCGACAACCCGGATATAATCGTCCCGTATGACAAGGGTAGCAACACCTACATCGCCCTCGTCGCCCCGCAAAGTGTGGCAGCTGGCACGACCTTCATTACCTGCACCTTCACTAACGGCAAAACCTTCGTTTATAAGATGAAGAATGCTACCGACTGGCAGGCGGGCGGTGAATATACCTACACCGTCTCCCTCGCTGCGGCAAAAGACCTGGGCTATACCATAGAGAGCGACGGCAGCTACACCGTGACCTCCGCCGATGGCCTGATGAATATAGCCGAATTAGTGAACGGAGGTAAGAGCGACATTAACATTACCCTCGACACAGACATTGACCTCACAGGCAAAGACTGGACACCGATAGGCACAGACTACGACAACTCATACAAAGGCACCTTCGACGGTGGCGGCCATACCATCACGGGGCTGACCTTTACGACAAATGACGAATATGCGGGTCTGTTCGGCTGGCTCAATAGAGCTGGTACGGTGAAGAACGTGGTGATGGAGGGCGTACAGATAACAAGCAATCAAATATATGGCGGCAGTATTGGCGGCGTGGTAGGATATAGCTGGGGCACCATTGAAAACTGCTCGGTGTCGGGCAGCGTCAGCGGCACGGTGTATGTCGGCGGTGTGGTGGGTGCTCAAATAGACGGTTCCATCACCGGATGCAGTTCCTCTGCCACAGTGAAGGGAATGGTCAATGTCGGCGGCGTGGCAGGTCAGACGAATTCGAGTGCCACCCTGACCGCTTGCTATGCCACGGGCAACGTGACCTTAGAAATAGCCCCCCAAAAGAATATCGCTGGCGGCGGTCTGGTGGGAATGAACGCAGGAAGCAGCCTCCTTGCCTGCTATGCCACGGGCAACGTAACCAGTACGGGTAGTAGCACTGGCTATGTACATATCGGCGGCTTTTTGGGAAATAACTATACCACCGTGACCGCCTGCTATTGGAAGAACAATCATGAACAAGGTATCGGCTACAAAAAGGCAGGCACCGTCACCGAAGTCACGAAGGTGGACGGCTCTGTCGTTACCTGGCAGAAAGCCGTTGATGCCATGAACACCGCCTTGCAGAACGCAGGCTCAAAGTGGCGTTACGAACTTAACGGAACATTGCCTACCTTGAAGAAGCAGTAAACCGTTGCGGGCGGAAAAAGTTCCGTCCGCAACGAACATTAAACGACAAGGGTCTATATGCCACGAAGAAAAGGTGACGTATAGACCCTTGATTATATGGTGATATTCGTAATCTACATCTCCGCTTTCTGTTTTTATGAATTGCTCAGATTCTTAATGATTTCCAAAGACAGCTGGGTAGCTTTGGCAACCTGTTCGGAAGGAAGTCCCATTGCCAGCATATTCTTAGCTATTTCCAGGGCTTTCTGGTTCATACCTTTTTCCATACCCTCCTTCATACCCTTTTCCATACCTTCCTTCATTCCCTTTTCCATACCTTCAGCTATACCTTCACGCTTAGCGGTGTCTACGGAATTCTTGATGTCGCGATATGCCATCTTGCTGGTCTCGTACTCCCTCATTTCCTGCGGAGTAAACTTGGCTATCTCGGCTTCCTCGAAGAGACGGTCGAAGACTTTATCGCACAGTTCTTTAGGGCGCTGGGTAAGCTTATAGAGGTTCTTCAGAGCATAGAGCCACTTCTCGTAGAGCGTATCCAGTTCTTCCAGGGGTTTGTTGAACTTGGAAATCTCTACATAAATATATTC
>NZ_QTXV01000103.1:0-225 GCF_003461825.1 Prevotella sp. AM42-24
GATGTCCTTGTTGGTCTCCACGGCTTCCTTGCTCTTGTTCTCCTTTGGCTGCTTTAGAGCTTTATGTTAATAAAACCACAGTCACAGCAATAAAACTACTAATTTTACGTTCTTTTCAAAGAAAGGGGTTGTGCAATAGTGGCTTAAAGGCTAAAAGTACTACCTTTGCATACAATAATAAGTAACAACACGTTTAAGGTCACAATTTGTGATCTCAAAAATAAA
>NZ_QTXV01000103.1:235-6348 GCF_003461825.1 Prevotella sp. AM42-24
ACGTTTAAGGTCACAATTTGTGATCTCAAAAATAAAGATAGGAATATGGCAAACATAACGGAAAAGACAGGAAACGGCGAACTGGTCACAAATCGTGACCAGTTGGTTGTTGTTGACAATATAGAGCCTCTAATAAAAATCATTAGAGGACAACAAGTTATGCTTGACCGTGACCTTGCCGCACTTTATGGCGTTGAAACAAAGCGTCTTAATGAGCAAGTAAAACGTAATATTAAACGATTTCCAGAAGATTTCATGTTTCAATTGACCAAGGACGAATGTTTAAGGTCGCAAATTGCGACCTTAAACGAAGAACGCGGACAACATTTGAAATACATGCCTTACGTATTTACTGAAAACGGAATCGCTATGCTTAGTAGTGTTTTACGTTCTGACACTGCGATTGAGGTGAATATTCGAATAATGCGAGCTTTCACTTCAATGCGTCACTTTCTACAGAACAATGCCGAAGTGTTTCAGCGTCTCTTCCTCTTGGAATACCATCAATTGGAAATGCAACATATCTATTTTTGACTTTATGTGCCTTTTAATGGCACGAAATTTATTTGTGTATAATCATTATTTGGTGGAAAATATGGTAAAAAAGATAATTTTATTATTGGTGGTCATTTTGCCCCTTTGTGGTTGCAATCAAAAAGTCCAATGCACAGAAACCTCTGAGAATGACAGCATAGCGGAATTTTTCAGGAAGTTTTATGTTGGCTGTAATGACTATTATGCTCAAAGAGTTAATGTCGATGATTCTAAAGGCAAAGCCTACTGTCAAGCTTTGCAAGACGATTTTGTATCATTCCTCAAAAACTTCTGCTGTGATGATATTGTTGCTGACGTTAATAGGATGAATTTTGATATATATGGGTGCGATATAGATACCCTTAATGATAGTGTATTTGGTTCTTTGTATGTGGAAAAGATGAAATATGACAAGAATGTTTATATAGTGCATCTGCAAACAGATTCCCTACATATTCAAAGACCATATACACTTACCAAACAGGGTGGAAAAATGAAAATCTCTGCCATTGGCAAACGCAAACTTCCCATGGTATTTTGTAATGACACATTATGGATAAAGGATTGTCCTCAATGTATTGATGAATTTAATAAATGGCATGGAGTTGCTATCTCAACCAATTATGATGTAGTTGATAGCTTAAAGCTCGCTAAAGATTTTAGGGTGGCAATTTTGTCTCCTAATTTTGATAGTTGGAAAGATGCTCCTATACCTCCGATTTGCTCTGATCGTCTCTTGCTTGTTGAGTATAAAAATAAACAGGAGGTTTATGATAATGTGATAGGCAATGGAGAGCCTACTGGAGGGTGGTTACCATATGAAATGCTGGTTAAACCATGGAAAGACAAAACTACGGATTTTGTAGAACGCAGTGACTTCATTCTTTCATATGGTGATGGTAATGGGTACAAGATTTATTATACAATAGGTATCAAAATGATAGAAGGTAAGGCTTATGTGACGGGCATAAAGTGGGAAGAACATGACTCTGGACTTTTATTTCGCAAACAAATCGTACAAGAGTATGATGGCAAGCAAATGCCTTTATCTTCATATAGTAGGTGTATGCCTTGGGAGTTGTCGCAAGAATAGGAATCATTAATCGATGACATATATAGTAGAAAGAAAAAATTGGCTTTTTCTACTCATTCCATGTAAAACGTTTTATCATATGACATGCATATATATACGACAGTAAATCAATGAATCTATACGACAGTAAGTCATCATATATGCAATTCTCTGCTTACCGATAGGTTGATTCAGATACTCGACTTTGGAGAGGTATCTACCGATAGGCAAGTGCTTTCGAGAGTAACTCGAAAGGTTTTGAGTAACTCAAAACATAACTTGCTATCGTCAGATACCTCGATTTTTCAAATCATCTCAGAGTCTGAAACCACGTTGCCTTTTAGGAGTGCGGAAACGTGGTTGAGGCTCGTCAATAATTTCGAGTTTGAAGACATCTATCAACTTCCGAATGGCAGGATTCTGTTTGATGAGGGCTTGAAGTTTTGCTTCTGCAGGCTTGATTTTGAGCAAATAATCAGCAATGTCCAAGCCTTTAGCTTTATCTTCTTCGCAGGCTTGATGCTCTAAAAAGTCGAAAAGTGTTGCACGGATGCCGAGAACTTGCATCATTGGCAGCTTATCTTGCCAAACTGTTGTCGCTCCCAAATCAGGGAATAAGACCACATCTCTGTTTTTCAGAACAGATAACGACTTCGTGTTAAAGCAACCATTCTTACCACCACTTGCTATCCATAAGAATTGAGGAAGATAGTAGGAGGCTATCAAGGCTGTCTTCTCACTTTCAACCAATGCTATAGGCTTGGTCTTGTCTTTATTTATAAGATGTTCGCCAAAGAAGCATTGACAGAGATTGAAATCCTTGTGGGGGATAAGCGAGTGTACCCATGAAATATGGTTGTATGGTTCTTTTACTCGCTTACCTGTCTCGGGATAATAGAGCATTACCTTACCAGTTCTCACCTTACCTTGATTGTCAACTTGCCAAAATACCGTGGCACCTGTCCAGTGTTTGGAAGTTCCGACATGATATTTCTCCATCAAAGAAAGAGTAGCTGTTTCACCGAATTGAGAAGATAGAAACAAGAAAAGGTTGTTCGCCTCATAACATTTCTGAGAACTTCGCATGATGTTCTCGTCTATATAAGAAGTGGGTAATGGCTTCAGCATTTCTCTCTTCTTATATGAAATAGTCTCATCCTTTGTGAATGTCTCATTCTTCTCGGGATTCTTCTCAAAAAAATCCTTGGGAGTGAAGTGATAACCACAACTTTGCTCATGGTTGCAGCGCCCCACGTAAGGAGGAAACTCAATCTTCCCTTCTGTGTCAATATATCGGGCGAAGCTACGTTTCTTATGACATTCTAGACATGTATGTCGGGTAGCGATGCCTTTGTATGGCTCTAATATGAATCTATGTGTACTCATTTCATTTCTTTTTTTATGTGGCGGTTCTGTCGGTTTTGTCGCTTTTGGTATTAAAACCGTCAAAAGCGACAAAACCGACAATACCGTCACGAGTTAATCTTTGAATATTCTCCATGCTTCTCTTTGCGAAATAGAACTCCGATGTTATCATTCAGAAATCTTTCCAATGTCCTTGACTTCATGTCGTTCTCTTTGGCGACATCATGAGCTTGCGCCGTGGTGAATGTTGCAGGAAGATGGTTGACGATTGCTTGTTGTTGAGCGGTGAGCATATTCTCGTTGAGGATATTTTGTACTGATATGGCAGAGTTCTTGAAATAATCTGTCAATCGGATGGCTCGCTCTACACTCAGCAGGTCGATGGCTTCCTTATCACATTCTCCACACGTCCATCGTGCCAATTGAATAATCAGACAGAAACGGATGATGTATATCTCCAACTTGCAATAGATGCTGACAATGGTATCATTTGTTTCATTGTCGCATTGCTCGGAGAAATGATGCTGCCATTCATAGAGCCTTGCCTTAGCTTCTTCAGTGAATGATAAGACATGAGGCTCGATTTCCTGTTGCTCATTTATTGGACACTCCATATCAATAAGGTGTTGAATGATGGCTTGCCAATCTCGCTCTATATTATCGGGCAACTCTCGGTCACTCCATCTCGCTTTCTGCTGAAGGTTAGGCATGACGAACAAAATGCGATCGATGAAGCCGTTGCTGGAGCGTTCGCCTTTCGCCAACTCACTAAGTATCTTCTTTTGGATGGTTCCGATTACTGAGATATAGGGGCGTTTAATGAAGATGGAACTTTTGGAACTTCTTCTGTCTGATATGGTTGTCTTGGCGCTAAAGACTGATAGCCAGAACTGTTCCTCTGAACCATTGTTATAGCGGTTGAAGTTCTTGAACCATGCAGATAGCTCATCTGTCCATAGGCACAAACCCCTCTTGTTCTGCGCATGAATATAGCTCAAGCCTTCTGGTGTGACATCAGAGACCAAGAAACGTTTGCGTACAGGTTCTTGCGGAAATCCATCCTCTCCATTTTCAATGCGTTCCTTGCGAGACATGCACATCTTTTCCTCAAACTTACTGTATTGCTCCTCGAACAACTTGTTTTGCTCATAGTCGTAATCGAGGAATGGCTTCATAGCGAAGCTAAGTGGGTGGCTCTTGTTGGCTCCTGGTCTTCCGATAAGAGCCATGTATAAGATAGGACTTTCAAGCCAACCTTGTTTCATCTGTGCCAAGTGCGTGTTGCCGATACCAACAGCCAATGCAGTGAGTATGGCTGCTGATATATAGTCGGTAGGGAAACTGTGGCATTCGTGTACCTCCTTGATGATTCTCTGAATCTTGGCAGGAAAGATGCTTACGGGAAACTGGCTTCCTGATAGGCGAGTACTCATATCAATAGCCTTATCCATGATAATCATTGGATTGATGGAAGTTTCCTTATTGTTATTTAAAGCTGTCATTTGGCATAGAGTTAAAAATTATACATTGACTTGGGTTTGCGCTTCATTCCTCCTTGCATGGCTTTTAGCATTTCAGAATGGTTCTGCTCCTTGGTAGCTTTTCGACCATTCTCAATCCATGCAAGCAGCTCATCCTTATAGAAGTATAGCTTCTTACCTTTTTTATAGGATGGCAGAATGCCTTGGTTAACCAATCGATAAATGGTTGGCTTCGACTTCATTATAATAATAGCAGCCTCATCAATCTCAACCAATATATGGTTATTTGCTGATGATGTAGGTTGAAGTGCTGATACCATTTGCTTCAACTCGATAACTTGTTCTGTTAAATAAGAAACCGCTTGTGGTAACTTATCAAAGGTGATACTTTCATTTATCATATCTGTTCATTTTTATTATTCGGGTACAAAGTAAATGAGTTATGTAATGGAGATAAATATCACTGAGATATAACCTCTGAATAACTGCTCAATGCTTATCAGCAACAATAATGTGTCTTGATTCCGCCTTGAACATCTAAGCTTGGTAGTAATTCTATGATGCAGGTACCTTCCATTCTTAACTTCCTAATAATAGTGGATATTTCCACATCAACCAGCGCATCAGCAAAAACTTGTTTTATAAAGGTTGCTGTATCAATGCCTTTCTTCTTGAAAAGGTTTCCTATATTCCAAGCATAATGCATTAAGTCTATAGTACGAATAGCCTTGTCAACAATCAATGAATGATGTCTCATGTGTGTAGAGGCACAACACTGGAAAATAGCGATGTTGTCACAAAGTTGATTCAAATGCTCCTCTTTCATGTAGGCAGCAAAAGTTCTTCTGGTATAATCGATAGCTGAGTTTAACAAGACCTTTTCCTTTTTGGCTTTGTCTTCCAATGCTTCCTGTCTCAACTGTTCATAGCTTGTAATACAAGAAGAGGCTTTATCTGCATAGACGAAAGTTACATCTTCCAGGTTTAGCTCTTCTCCCTCGTCATATGTATTTGTTTCATTGATGGCAATAGAAGACTGACGCTTTCTTTCTGTATTGTTTACTGTATTACAAAAGATATGCTTAAACCATGGGGCAAGCAATCGTACGATACTATCTAATGCATGGAGATAAACAACCATCAGTATGGTGGTTGAGATAACGAACGTCAAGTTGCAGCTAAAGGTGTCTACACCATATTGCATAGCTTCGTTGCGAACAAGTGCACCAATGATAGACATTGCACACAAAACCAATAAATGCTGTGTCAAAAATTCTTTTTTAAACTGTTTCATATTGCGTATTATTAATCATTTGTGGTGCAAAAATAGGAAAAACTGCAGAAACTGACACGTGAGTCACGCGTGACTCACGTAAAACTTTTAGGAGCCTTTAACTAAAAAGCCCGATATTGAACATTTTTTCAATATCGGGCACCATGAAATGAATGCAATGGATTTATTTAAGAGAAATCTTATTTGCTGTCTCTCTTTTCTTTGCGTTCACGAGGTCGGCATATATCTGTGTTGTGCTTACATTCTTATGGGTAAGCATCTTCGAAACCGTGTAAATGTCTGTGCCTAAGGCGATTTGGATTGTTGCATACGAGTGCCGGAAGCAATGCACAATTTAAGCAAAAGCAACGGAAAGTGAATATGAGAG
>NZ_QTXV01000104.1:0-5767 GCF_003461825.1 Prevotella sp. AM42-24
ATCGTAAGGCATCACAACACGGACAATCCACATTGCCATATCGTATATAACCGCATCAATAACGAGGGCAAACTCATATCAGACAAGAATGATTACAGGCGTAATGAGCAAGTGACCAAGGCTCTTAAATCCAAGTATGGGTTGACCTACGGAACTGACAAGAGCAAGACTAGCACTCGCAAGTTACGCAATGCTGAGCGTGCCAAATACGAGATTCACAATGTTGTCAAGGATGTCTTGAAAACCGCAGGTAGCTGGCAGAAGTTCAAGAATGAGCTTGCAAAGCGAGGTGTTCTCTTGGAGTTTGTCTATAAGGACAAGGAGCAAACCAAGGTTCAAGGCATCCGTTTCTGCAAGGATGGATATAGCTTCAAGGGTACGCAGATTAGCCGAGAATACAGCTTTGTCAAGTTGGATGCAAGACTTGGCACAGAGTATAATCGTGTATCGCCAAGAGCCGAATCTATGCAGGGAGGACAACCAAGTTGTCACCAAGTAGAACAGACTCAACCAACGGCAGAACATACCCAAGACCCTTGGAGTGGTATTTCTTCCATCGGCTTGTTCGCTCCGTCTAATGCCCAAACTTATGAGCCATTCCCAGAGGAAGAATCCGCTAAGAAGAAAAAGAGAAAACGCAGAAAGGGCTTCAGCCTTTGATGCAAGTTACAGACTTAAAAATAGAATCGAACATGAAAGAAGAACTATTGGAAGCCATCTACGGCACAGTTGAGAGATTGGAGCAGAAAGTTGATGAACTTTCTGTCTCCACAAAGAACGCAGGAGCGGAAACCGTTCCTGCAAGTAATGACATAACCAAGTTGGATAAGTCAATCAATGCGATGTTTATCAAAGAAGAGGAAGTCAGAGGTAAAATATCCAAATTAAGAGATGCCATTATCGTTTTTGCTGACCTTATTAAGGTTGAACTTGGCAAAAATGAGCAGCGAAGCAAGTTCTTGGTTGATGCTGTCAAGCAGATGAAACAAGAGCATACTGTCACCTCAAAGGCATTGCAAGATAAACTTGAAGTGATGAACAAATCACCTCAAAAGAAGGTTGTAACCCATCACTTCGAGCCAACCTCAAAGAATGTTCTTCTTTTCATTGGTGGCTTGGCTCTATCCCTTGTCATTTCCATTTGGGGCAATCTCACCCAATGGCGAGATTACCAAGATTGGGAGGAGGCAGACTTGAAATATAGGGCATTGAAGATGGTGCTTTCTACTGATGACCCAAACATTCACTACATTGAAAAGTACTTCTCCATATGTCGAGACGAAAATGTTATAAATAATGTGAGGAATCGTGTTGCTGCTTACGAGGATTCTGTTCGCCACCATTATAAAATGATAGAAATGGCAACATACAAGGATAGTCTTACCAATTGCAAATTACTTGAAATTGAAGGTAAGAATATGCCTTGAAAAGCCAAATAAAGGACTTTTTCTTTATGTAACACAATTTTAATATTTCCGCAAATACGCTGTAATTTTTATATAGTACCTTTGCAACGTCATGATTCCTTATATACTGAGGATTGATAAGAATATAATAGATTAAGCAATAAAAAATAATTATACAATGAATAATAAGGGGATTTTAACAACGGCCTTGTGCCTATCTGTAATGACCTCGACGATGGGACAGAGTATCACGGGAAAAGTAGTGGACACCAAGGGTGAGCCTTTGGCTTTCGCCAATGTGGTGCTCCTAAATCGGCAAGACTCCGCGTTCGTCAAGGGAGCGGTGAGTGGAGAGGATGGTTGCTTCTCAATAGACTCCGTCTGCAATGGCGGAATCATCAAGGTAACATCCGTGGGCTACAAAACCATCTGCAAGGATTGCGAGGGTGAAAATGTGGGTGTCATCAAGATGGAAGAGGACAGCAAGATGCTCGGTGAAGTTGTGGTGAAATCATCACGCCCTGTTATTGCCATCAAGGGCAATGCCTTGGTTACTACTGTAGTTAATTCTCAACTGTCTCATGCAGGCACGGCAAATGACGTATTGCGCCAAGTGCCAATGGTCACAGGAAGAGATGGCAACTTCGAAGTGTTTGGCAAGGGTACACCACTTATCTATATCAATGGGCGTGTCGTACAAGACAAAAACGAGCTTGCACAACTCAACTCACAAGACATCAAGAATGTGGAAGTCATCACCAATCCTGGTGCCAAGTATGATGCTTCGGTCAAGTCTGTCATTCGTATTCGTACCAAACCATCGCAAGGTGAAGGCTTTGGTGGAACACTTCGTGCCCAAAATGGTTTCCGACACTATTTTTCGAGCATGGAGCAAGCAAACTTGAAATATCGTAAAGGAGGCTTGGAACTATTCTCCAATCTCAATTATTATACCGGCAAATTCTATAGCTATGGAGTCACGGACCTGGAAACGAAAGCTTCTACCAATTGGCTTCAGAACATAGAAAGCATCGGTCGTATGCGAAACAATGAGTTCTTCGGCAAGTTTGGATTGTCATGGATGCTCAATGAGCATCATTCCATTGGCGCTTATTATGTGAATGGAGTGGGACTGCAAAAGGAACATCCTGATTATAAAACCACTTCGTATGCAGATGGAACTCTGAAAGATATGGTTTCCACCGTAGGACTCAACAGGACACATGCCATGCCTAAGCATCATGCCAATATATATTACAATGGAGAAGTGGGCAAACTTGGAGTTGACTTCAACATGGACTACATGTGGAGAAAAAAGCGCAAGACTTCCAATCTGTCGGAGATAAACCTCAACAATGAGGACAATTCGATTACATCCAATGGTATCGGGCACTCACGAATGTTTGCCGAGAAGCTGGTTTTGAGCTATCCTCTGTGGAAAGGACAACTTGAAGTGGGCAATGAGTACACCGCCTCACAGACATTGAATGATTTCAACATCAATATGGCTACTATCGGAAATAGCAACACCAAGAGCGATGAGAAAAACATGGCTGGTTTTCTCTCCATAGGTCAGCAGTTCGGAAAAGTTGCCGTAGAGGCAGGACTTCGTTACGAGCATGTCAACTTCAAATACACGGAAAATGGGCAACTCAAGGAAGACCAAAGCAAGACTTACAACAACGTTTTCCCTTCTTTGTCTATTTCTACAGAGATTGGAAAAACGCAATTATCATTGAGCTACACAAGCAAGACTCAACGTCCATCATACGATGACCTTGACGGAACAGTCAGCTATGTCAATCGCTTGACCTTGGAAAGTGGAAATCCTTACCTATCTCCTATGAAGATTCATTCTGTGGAGTTGATGGGTGCATGGAAGCAATTCTTTGCAAAGGTTTCATACGAACATAGGAAGGATGCCTTTATCCAGACTACGAAATCTTATGGCGAGGATGGAGAGGTAAAGTTGCTGACCATGGAGAATACTCCAAAGATAGATGAACTACAAGCATTTGTTGGCGCACAATTTAAGGTTGGCATTTGGGAACCTAAAGTGAATGCAGGCATCATCAAACAGTGGTTCACTGGCGAATATATGGGTGAGCGCAAATCCTTCAGCAATCCTTTGGGAATCGTGCAGTTCCAGAATGCCATCCATCTGCCTGGCGACATTTGGATGAATATCGATATGGAATGGAACAGTCGTGGCAACAAGGACAACATGAAGTTCAGTTCTTCCTCATACCTGAATGCCAAACTTTACAAGGCTTTTGGGAAAGACCATTTTTCCGTGTCGCTTGAAGCCAATGACATCTTCAACAAGAGCTACCGTAATGTAACATTCTACAACAAGGATGTTACACTTTGGCAAAACATGACGACTGATAGCCGTGCCTTGCTCTTGACATTGCAATATAACTTCAATACAACAAGAAACCGATATAAAGGTAAGGGTGCTGGCAATGAAGAATTGAGTCGTTTCTAAAAATTAAAAGAGGTATCCGAAAATCTTTAAAAGAGTAGGAATATGATTTAATTTTTATACATTATGGAAACAAACAACGATTTGTTGAAGCTCTCAGAAAAAATGGGGCTTCGTGGATTAGAGGACGAGTGCATTGTCCTTGAGGATGAACGTGCTGATGACATTTATGGCGGCAAGTTTGTCTGCTTTGGCAATTACAACAACTGTTCATTTGGCAATTGTGCCTAAAATTATAACTAGCACGCTAATTTATCGGTGGCAAGGTTACGCAAACTCAGGGAAAGTACCAAACGATTCGGTAATTATTTTTCAACTTTCGGATAAATAAAAATGCAATTACAGCAAGTGTGAGTTTTACTATAATTGCATTTTTTTTAAAATCGGCTACTTTAATAAAGAGTTTAAATACTCTGTTGTAATTTCTGGAACAATAATGTTGTTTCCAGAATCAATTGTTTGCTCTATTATAGAGTTAGTTTCATCCAAATTCTTCTTTAAAGTATCAAAAACATTCTGAGAAACATTTATTTCTTGTGCAGAATTTATTAGACAAACGTATTGCTTGTTCTCATTTAAGTGGACATGGCTATAAAAACGATAAATAGCTGCTTTCGTTTTTGCCAAATCTTCTGCTTTTGCCGCTCTAGTACCCATTGCTATTTGCTTGGATATTTGAGAAAGGTCTATGTCTATAAACGAATTGTTGTTTATAATTTTCTCAACGGCTGTTGGTTCTGTCTTGATTGCTGCTATTTTTTGAATAGCAGTTGGGTCACTATCGGAATCACAACTGCTAAGTACAATAAAAGCAGATAGAACGAAAATACATGTTATTAATTTCTTCATAAGCATAGCGTATTATTTTGGTAAGTTAATAAGCATCCCATCTTGCATTTCCAACGACACTAGCAGCATCGGATAAGGTGGAAACCGTGAATTTCCAGCCTATAGGGGTATTTCCGAAGATACTATATTTCTTCTCTTTAGTTGAACTAAGTGGAAGTATTATATACTTATCGGTTTGATCAAATAGAGTGTTGCATACAACTTCTACAGCGACATTCAGAACATTGCTGTTGGAAAATTTTACCCAAATAACTTGATTGCCGCCAAATACCCATTTGATTTCTGAATTTGGTGGGTTTATCAAACTGCAAGTTGCTGTTGTTTTAGCGGCAAAAAGACTTGCAGGAACTGATGTAGCTGCCATAATAGCTAAAATAGTGAGTACTTGTTTCATAAGCGTTAATTGTTAATTGATAATTATGATGTTGCAAAGATAGTCTTTTTTTCGTTTGTTGTACTTCTTGAAGGGTAATATTAACTTTATTTACGAAAAAACGAAGTGTAGATTTTATGCTACACTTTGCCTTCTTGTTAGTACTCCTTTGCTTTTCTTCGGCAAGCTCCAACGATGTAGGCCTTTGGCTTATCGGCAAGTTTTGATGGACCTGCAAGGGATGCCAAGAACCCAACGAAGTCTGGAATCTTCTCTTCGGCTTCGATGAAGGTCTTTTTGTTCTTGTTAATCTCATCGACTTCAAATTCGAGGTTATAACGAAGGTATTCGTATGCTTGTGTCGGAAAGGTATATATGAGCTGATGGTAGAGTCGTCATCAACAACAATGGCCCTGATTTGATAAACTCAGCAGGAATACTTGCTATTCATTTTTTATGATGGGGTTATGTTTACAAATTTGAGATTTCATGTAAAAAAGTCCTAATTTCTATGTTTCTCTTCTTGCAAATTATGGGATATTAAGAAAAATATCGTATCTTTGTCGCAAATTTAGGCGTTCTTTGGATATTGCAAAATACAGAAACGAGCAGAAGGTCGCTCGTTTCCATATTGTTACCTATATAATATAGGCA
>NZ_QTXV01000104.1:5777-6257 GCF_003461825.1 Prevotella sp. AM42-24
GTCGCTCGTTTCCATATTGTTACCTATATAATATAGGCAAACGCCCAACTTCTTGATTTTCAATCAAAGTCCAATTTAGAGCGAGTTAAACCCATTAACGGCTTCGCAATAGGGATAATGCATAGAGAGGTAGTATGGTGACATGCCTTATGGCATCATTGTAACTGTTTGAATAACAGGCGCAAATATAGCGAAAATACTCAAATCCGAGAAATAAATCGCGCTAAAATACTCAAATCCGAGAAATAATCGGCGGTAAAATACTCAAATCCGAGAAATAATATGCATGAATCAATCTTTGTCCCAAAGTTTTTTTGCAAGGTTTGAATGTTCGAAATGCGTGTGTGATGATAGTAACATCACGATTTCGCTCCTGAAAACCTATATATTTGAGCTTAAAAATAAGGGGGTTTAGTGAAAAAATCCGCATTTTTGAGCCCTTAAGTGAAAGAATAAGCCGAAAAACGCTCCATAAATAGG
>NZ_QTXV01000105.1:0-6005 GCF_003461825.1 Prevotella sp. AM42-24
TTATTTTTACCCTACTATTTTGGGGTGGGAAACTTTAGTTAAATGATAGTAAAAACATTTTCATCATCTTTCAAAATTTAAAGTTCAATAAATAAGTAATCATCATATAGGCAACAAAATGTGATAGGACATCAAGTTACTGTTTTGTTAAATCATAACTGGGTGCAAAAGTATGAAAATCCCCATTCACGAAATTGTAAAATAATAAAAAATGTGTGTGTTTATGGAAATTTACAACTGATGATACTACACTGAAAAATACTGAATCACCAACCATACGGATGGTCGTTTTTTCCTTCAAAACGTTCAAAAACAACCATCAATCGTTCAAATAACATGTAAAAACAGAAAATAAATATGTAAAATCGTATATTTTTAAGCTTATTGTACCTAAAAATATACGATTTCACTTTTTCTCAATCAGGAATCAATCCAAAGAAAAATTTATGATCCTCAAAAGATAGAACCGAAGAATGGCAAAGAAAGTCCTGATCATTGGCCCAAAAACATGGATTATTCTTTAAAAGAGGTCTAAGCATTTCCAAAGGAAACTTTGATTGCATTCGCAATATTTCTTTTGGCAATTTTAGGATTCATCGCTTCCTCTAAATTCATATTCTGAGGAGATACGGCAAGAACCTGATCAAAGCCTGCGTCAAGAAGCGCCTGCTTTTCGCTGACTCCTCCAGATACCAACCAGATTTGCTGGTCTGTCGTGGCTTTATTTTTCAAGACATGTTCCAAAATCCGCTGTGGCAACTTTCCCATCAAGGTCTGTCTGTCGCTATGTCCTTCACCCGTTATCACGAGATCAGCATCCCGAATCATCTCATCAAAGCCGATTTCTCGCAACAGAAGTTCGGCTCCAGCAGAAACCTCTGCACCAAAATATTGCAGGAAAGCATAGCCTAATCCACCGGCAGCACCAGCACCAGGCACCTCACTCCTATCATAACCGAAATGCTTGGCACTCACCTCAGCAAACTTCCCTGCCCGAGCATCCAGCATTTTCACCATCTCAGCATCGGCTCCCTTCTGAGGCGCAAAAACATGAGCCGCACCGTTTTCACCACAGAGCGGATTGGTAACATCCGAAGCCAGCACAAAACTGCATTCCTGTCGGATTTTCTTCCAGTCGTCGCCCATTGCCTTGAGCATTCCGATACCGCAATCGGATGTAGCACTTCCGCCCAATCCTACGATGAAATGGCGCACGCCCCGGCGATAAGCATTCATTATCATCTCGCCCACGCCCCAGGAAGTAGCCTTAAAAGGATTGCGCTGTTCGGGTTCTATCAAAGCCAGTCCGGCAGCCTGCGCAATCTCAATAATTGCCGTATCATTCACGATTCCATACTCAGCCTCTATCCATCTCATCAGCGCATCATGGGCATGAATGCTCACTCGCTCTCCTTTCATCGCCGAGAGAAAGGCATCGAGCATTCCCTCTCCCCCATCACTCATTTCGAGACAAATGATTTCGGGAAAAGCAGCATCAGAATCCACATTCTCTATTCCAGAAGAAACATCTTCCGAATCCCATTCCTTTAATCCCGAAGCAATCGCCTCATTCACCTCTCTGCTCGAAAGGCAACCCTTATAAGAGTCGCAAGCAATTATTATCTTCTTATATCCAGCCCCATCCATCAGTCTGAGGCCATCATTTTTCCTATTCATATTCTATTTATATTATCATTCCCGGAAGCACCGCCTACGAAGAGGCGTCCCCTTCCCGCCCGCAAAATTAGCCATTATTCCTGAAATCACAAACCTTTTTGGGAAAAACTTTCAAAAACAATTCCGCTTATACGAAATACCACGCAAAAAAAAACTTAATCGCTGCCTATATTCCAAAAAATATTTGTAACTTAGCAGCGTGAAACGTAAAATCAAGTGAGAATATGGCAGAAATCGTAAATAAATATCCTGTAGGAATACAGACTTTTGAAGAAATCCGCACGAAAAATTATCTCTATATAGATAAGACTAAATACATTGTGGATTTTAGAGAAAAAGGTATGAAATATATTTTTCTGAGTCGTCCTAGGCGATTCGGCAAGTCGCTTTTTGCCTCTACGCTCCAGGCTTATTTCGAGGGCAAGAAGGAACTTTTCGAAGGATTAGCCATCGCCGACTATGAGAAAGAATGGGTGAAGCATCCTGTGCTCCATTTCGATATGAGCGGCGCCAAGCATTTTGATGCTGATGCCTTGAAGAATTATCTTAATCTAGAACTTTTACCTTACGAAGAACTTTATGGTAAGGGGGAAGGCGAGATTCACCCTAATGAAAGACTGGAAGGTATTATTAAGCGGGCTTATCAGCAGACTGGCAAAAAAGCGGTTGTCACCATCGATGAATACGACGCCCCTTTGCTTGATGTAGTTCACGAAAAAGATAATCTGAAGCAGCTCAGGCTCATCATGCAGAATTTCTACAGTCCGCTGAAGAAACTCGACCCCTATCTGGAATTTACGTTCATCACAGGCATTACCAAATTCTCACAGCTCAGCATCTTCAGCGAACTCAACAACCTCGACAACATCAGCATGCTCGACCAATATTCTGCCATCTGCGGCATCAGTAAGACAGAACTTACCACCGCAATGAAACCAGATGTGGAAGGATTGGGAAGAGCGCTCGGCCTGACATACGAACAATGCCTGGAAGAATTACGACAGTATTACGATGGCTACCATTTCAGCGAACATGCAGAAGATGTATTCAATCCGTTCAGTCTGATCAGGGCAATGAACAGTCAGAAGATAGATTCCTACTGGTTTGGATCGGGAACACCAACCTATCTGATCAAAACCCTGCAGAAACACCAAGTCAACGTGATGGAGATTGAGAGAAAGGGAGCTAGTGTTGACGACTTCGATGTGTCGCCTGAGCAGGTAACCTCAGCCCTGCCATTGCTCTATCAGAGCGGTTATCTTACCATCAAGAAATACAGTCCCATCACCAAGAGTTACAGATTGGGCTACCCAAACCAGGAAGTCAAGATCGGAATGCTCAAGAGTCTGGCTCCCAACTATCTGTCTCCCTTATCCATCGACAATAACGGACTGGTGAATGAATTTGTAGAAATGCTTTACGAAAATGATCTTGAGGGTGCCATGGTTCGCCTGAAGGCTTATCTCTCCAGCATTTCCAACCGCCTGTCGAATAAGAACGAAAGAGATTTTCAGACGGTTTTCTATCTGATTTTCAATCTGATGGGCGCCCTTATCAAGGTAGAAGAAGATAGTGCCATAGGCAGAGCCGATGCTGTGCTCCAACTGCCAGACACCACCTATGTCTTCGAACTGAAGTATGATGGTTCGGCAGAAGAAGCCATCAAGCAGATAGAAGAAAAGGGATACCTGATTCCTTATTCAGCCAACGGCAAACGACTGGTAAAAGTAGGTGTCAACTATGACAGTAACCAGCGAACCATCGGAGACTGGATTATCAAAGAAGATAAAGAAGGATTAAAGAAGAATTGAAGAAGAATAAAAGAAGGAAAATGGCAGTAAAGTTTAAAATTTTATACTTTACTGCCAAAATGGGAGGCTTTTCTTAAGCTGGATGCTCTCGTTTTATTTCCCGAATCTGGAAGTATGAGCCCACTTTAAAAAGTAAGGCCTGTTTAAAATGTTTATATTTCATGGCAATTTCTCGAAAGATATTCACCAGCGGAGCCAATTGCTATGTTTCACTCAGCATGACCAGTGTGGTCATGCTGGATTCAAAATATGCCCCTTTTTAAAGTGAGCTCTTTTCTCTTAATTCGAACAGTATAACCCAAATTATAATGAAGTAAATATTCAAATACTTTCATTATAATTTAGGTTAAACTTGAACCTATCCTTAAACATTGCTTGCTCTCTTTGTGGAATTTGCAATTGCTTGGCAAGAGCTTCCCAATTGCTCACGGCAGTTTGTACATCCTTGATGATGCCCTGAGCCACCTTTCGATTAATCATATAATCCTCACATGACTCCAACAGCACTTGAATGTCCGCCTTATTGGAAACGGCATTGATAAGCAAGCTTTGGTATAAATTGTTGGTTGGATTCATGTCGTAGGCCGGGGAGAGCGTCCATCCTTTGGGTGTCAACAAGAATCCATGGTTGCGGAAATGATCGTCTGAGTTACCTATGCAAATATTGAAGGCGACCCTACGATAGAGCTCCCGTAAATTCGTCTCTACATCACAGCATCCTTGTAGAATGAAATCCACAATATCCAGATAACCGTAACCACCTTGTGCGTTGTCTCCATCTTTAAGTCCCAGCAAAGACATACAGGAGGCAAAATGGATTCTCCGGCCTTCATCCGTTCTGTCAAAACGCTTGGATAAGAGGGTATGATACTTACCCAATCCTCCCCACAAACGAGTCTCTGCCACATGGATACCAGCTTGTAGGGCCAGCAGATGAGAGAAATGCTCCCATAATCCTGCATCATAATCGTCATTCCGAGATGGGAATTTGGCGATGCAGAGCCTGCCTTCCTCATCCAATACGCCTGCCTTCGGTCTTGCGCCACCAAGTGATGTTCCTGGCTGTATCAGCTGGGCAATCCACTTCTTTTCAGGCATGACATCTTCCTCCTCACATTTTTCTATCTCTTGACTGGCATAAATAAGCTCTCGTATTTCCGTCAATGGTGGAATTTTTAGAGAAGGAGAAACATTGATGAACCCCCCGTCCTTTTCTTTCTTAAACCTGAAACCACCCATTCGGGAGAAATCATCAATACCCACCAAGTAATCGAAAGAAGACAGGTTGCGTGGAGCCCTTTGCTCTTCCTCTGCTTGCAACTGCTCCCTCCTCTTGAGGAGAGTCCTTCCCCATCTATCAGGCAAAGCGTCGGCAAAACATCCAAAAATATCATTGCCAGGCAAGGTGTATTGCATGCCGGGATAGTTGTTGATGTCTTCCGAGAGTTTGATTCCTGCATGAAGGTTGAGCCAATCGTTGTCAAACTTGAAGGCATAACTATCCGAACCACGTAACTTTTCGTAACATAGTTCCCCTATAAACTCTGGCTCCTGCAGCCAGTTAAAATCTCCAAAAACGAACAGTTTCTCCATTCCTTATTCTTTTTTAGTTGCCCTTTGACGATTTTTCAACCCCAAGTCTTGCAAGGACCTGCCGAGTTTGTCATCCTTGGCAAGCAGCAGAATGTCATCGTCCAACTGTAGTGCATACAGCACTCGCAGGTAGATGCCTATTGACACTGTCGGCATCCCCTTTTCCACCTTGCATAAAGTTACCTCCGAGCATGTAGCCCTTTCAGCCACCTGTGCCATGCTTAGGTTTCGACGTAGCCTAGCCAACTTGATTTGCTCGCCAACGATAGCCATTTTTTGCAACAACTTCCTGGGAAGTTTGTTTGCCATTGTACTCTTAGACATACTTATATACTTAATTATAATGTGCAAATATATGAAAAATACTTCATTATAATATGGGTTAGCGTGAATAATTAGGAAAGATTAAGATTGCAATTACAATAACCAACTCATCCTAAGGTACCTGTTGCTTCTCGCCCGCTTTCAAAGCAATGCGCTTGAAGGCTTTCAGGGTCTTGATCGGTCCCTCAGCATCATCCATTCTACGGATGCAAACCTGCACCACTTCCGTTCCTTCCCTATTACCTTTATTAGATAAAGAGAAGCTCAAGGAATAAGCCGAAGAATTCTTCACTTTTCTTAAATGTTATAATCTTTGTTCTTGTGATTGTTTTTAATCTCGGTGACAAAGTTACATCTTTTTTTGAAACCACCGCACAAATTGGCAGCAAAGTTTAAATTATTTAGCTTATTATGTCAACTTTGTCATATATCAGCCGCTGGCACGCAAGTTGCTCAACATGAGAGTGAAAGCTGAAGCTAAAAGATGAAGAAGTTCGAAAGAACGACGGAGTCTTGAGGGAAAGGCAATCGAAAAGAAAAGATAAAAATAACATTATCAAACCCGTTGGCGGAATTAATTTAGCGCATACTTAACCCTGC
>NZ_QTXV01000106.1:0-312 GCF_003461825.1 Prevotella sp. AM42-24
GCCCGAACACTTTCTTTAGAAAGTTCATAGTTTCAACTGTAGTTCAGTCTGAATGTATCAGGAATGTAGAATTTCACATTTCTCATTTGTCATTATTCATGTTTTGCTTGTGTGCAAATACGTCATAACCCATTATCAGGTGGTTATTGCGGTGGGGTTCCACCTCTTCCCATTCCGAACAGAGAAGTTAAGCCCACTTGCGCCGATGGTACTGCAATGCAATGCGGGAGAGTAGGTCGCCGCCTCCTTTCAATGAAGAGCCTCAGATTTCGAAAGATTTCTGAGGCTTTTTTGTTTTTCTTCCCGCGGATC
>NZ_QTXV01000106.1:322-5887 GCF_003461825.1 Prevotella sp. AM42-24
GAGGCTTTTTTGTTTTTCTTCCCGCGGATCTTTTTCTTCTCAGCTGGGGTTATTTTCTACTCCGGGGGTTCTTTTACATCGGATCTTTTCTTCATCGGATTTCACGGATGAATCGGAAGGCAATCTTGCTTATCGGATTACTCACGGATTTCCGCGGATATTTGGCCGCTGGCCAATGGCTCGCGCCAGAAATGAGCTCCTATTTTTTTCACGCAGATTTCGCAGATGACGCAGATTTTTTCTCATTGATTATTTAAGTCCCACAGATTTCACGGATTTACGCAGATTTTTTCTCATTGATTATTTTGTCCCACAGATTTCACAGATTTACGCAGATTTTTTCTCATTGATTATTTAAGTCTCACAGATTTCACGGATTTCCGCAGAGTTTTTTGGTTCTTTCTTTTTTTAAATTTCTATTAATCATAATGTAATGGTCTATAATTTAAGAATTTCTGAGCGGATTAATAGTTGCTCAGAAATTCTTAAATTTTATTTTTTCATAAAAGTTAGCTTTTTGGGTATTTTTACCCACTTCCTATTGCGGGCAATTTTTATATTGCTGCCAGTAATCTGCTTTAGACTATATGTACCATCGCTTTCTAAGGTTAGGTCTGCTATAAGATCTTCACTTCCATAATCGTTGATAATGGATAGGTGAGCGGTTTTCCCCTCAATAGCAGCATTTGTTATCAACCATTTTCTGCTGTCCTTTCTGTCACCCAAAAAGCCTGCAATAGTACCGAAGATTTCTTGTCCTGGTACTTTAATATCATTCTGATAGAAGTTAATTTGTAGATAAACTTCATATTCATTATTAGACAAATAACCTTTAAAGATTGTGCTGTCTTTTTGCGCAAATGATGTCAAATATGACATGCATAACATAAGTGCTAATATTATCTTTTTCATTGTTTAGTGAATTTACTGCGACAAAGTTATTTATTTAAATCAAGAAAACGACTTTTTTTTCCAATAAAGTTTCTTTTTTGTTCGTTTTTTGCAATTATTTAGTTATCTTTGCGGTGTTTTATTGATATTTTATGGGAACGGACAAATTATTTCCAGATTATATATTTGAGTCTAGTTGGGAAGTATGTAACAAGGTAGGCGGTATTTATACTGTTTTATCAACACGCGCCAAGACTCTTACAGAAAAGTTGCAGGATCGTTTAATCTTTATAGGTCCTGATTGTTGGGGGGATAAGGTTAATCCTTATTTCTCAGAAGATACTACGCTTTATGCGGAGTGGAAAACCGAAGCACAAAAGGAAGGCTTAATAATTAAAATTGGACGTTGGAATATACCAGGAGAACCGGTAGCAATTCTTGTTGATTTTACTCCTTATTATGCAATTAAAGACCAGATTTATGGTCAGCTATGGAATGACTATCAAGTTGATAGTCTTCATGCATACGGAGATTATGACGAGGCCTCTATGTTCTCTTATGCAGCAGCATTAGTTGTTGAGAGCTTCTATAAGCATGTTATTGAAAAAGGTAAGAAGGTTATCTATCATGGAAATGAATGGATGACCGGACTCGGTGTGCTTTATATTAATAAGCATTTGCCTGAGATAGCTACTGTCTTTACCACACATGCAACAAGTATAGGAAGAAGTATTGCTGGTAATAATAAGCCGCTTTATGATT
Source organism: Prevotella sp. AM42-24 (assembly GCF_003461825.1). Lineage (NCBI taxonomy): Bacteria > Pseudomonadati > Bacteroidota > Bacteroidia > Bacteroidales > Prevotellaceae > Prevotella > Prevotella sp. AM42-24. Next base: position 1,976 of record NZ_QTXV01000106.1, read on the forward strand.
ATCTTTTTGCTTATAACGGTGACCAGATGGCTGGTGAACTGAATATGCAAAGCAAGCATTCTATAGAGAAACAGACGGCAATGTTTGTTGATTGCTTTACGACTGTTAGTGATATTACTGCTACAGAATGTAAGGAATTGCTTGATAAGCCGGTGGATTTTGTATTGCCTAATGGATTTGACAATAGTTTTGTACCTAAGGCTGCTGCTTTTACCAAGAAACGTAAGGAAGCTCGCAAGCGTTTGCTCGATGTAGCAAATGCTTTAATGGGTACAGACTTAGGGGATGATACCTTGATAGTTTCAACAAGTGGCCGTTACGAGTTCCGTAATAAAGGTATTGATGTCTATATTGAAGCCATGAACCGTTTGCTTCGAGATGGTAATTTGAAGAAGAATGTTTTGGCCTTTATTGATGTCCCTGGTTGGGTAGGAGAGCCTCGACAAGATCTTCTTGAACGCTTGGAAAGTGGCAAGAAATATGATACACCTTTGGAGATACCTGAGATTACTCATTGGTTGCACAATATGAGTCATGATAATGTGTTGGGTATGTTGAAATATTTCAATATGCACAACCGCAAAGATGATAAGGTTAAGTTGATATTCTTGCCTTGTTACCTGACAGGTTATGATGGTATCATCAATAAGAGTTATTATGACATCGTGCTTGGTAATGATCTCTGTATTTACCCTTCATATTATGAGCCTTGGGGATATACTCCTCTGGAGGCTGTAGCTTTCAAGGTGCCATGTATCACGACTGATTTGGCAGGATTTGGACTTTGGGCTAATCAGGTGAAAGGAGGTTATAGCGAGATAGAAGATGGCGTAAAGGTCATCAAGCGTACAGACTACAACTATTCTGAGGTTGCTGATGCGATTAAGGATACTGTGGCCAAATATTCTGGTATGACAGATGCTCAAGTAAAGAAATGTCGCAGCAACGCGGATAAACTCTCGAAAAAAGCATTGTGGAGTCATTTTATAGAATACTATTATGAGGCTTATGATTTTGCGCTGCGTAAAGCCGAAAAACGAATGACTGATCTGACAGCGAAAAAGTAAATCATGCTGAAAGTGAAAGTAGATTAGTAAGGATAGGATAAATAAAACTTATTACTTTAAATATAACAAACTTTTATATAAAACACAATGAAAATTAAAGCTGATTATGCAAATGCTCCTCAATGGAAGGAGACAACAGTCAAGTCGAGCCTTCCTAAAGAATTGAAGTGCTTGGACGAGCTTGCTCATAACATGTGGTGGGCTTGGAATTACGAAGGTCGAGACTTGTTCAAGAGTCTTGATGAGAAATTGTACGAGCAGGTTAATGCAAACCCTGTGTTGCTTTTGGAGCGTTTGAGTTATGATCGCAAGGAAGCTATCGTGAAAGACAAGGCTATGATGGCTAAGGTGAAGAAGGTTTACAAGATGTTCCGTGATTATATGGATGTAAAACCTAACGCTAAGCGTCCATCTGTAGCTTATTTCTGTATGGAATATGGTATCAACCAAGTGGTTAAAATCTACTCTGGTGGTCTTGGTATGCTTGCTGGTGACTATTTGAAGGAGGCTTCTGATAGCAACGTGGATATGTGTGCTGTTGGTTTCCTCTACAGATATGGTTATTTCAAGCAGTCTTTGAGCATGGATGGTCAGCAGATTGCCAATTATGATGCTCAGAACTTTAATTCTCTTCCTTTGGAGCGTGTTCTGGATGAGAATGGCAACCCAGTTGTCATAGACGTACCTTATACGAACTACCAGGTTCACGCTTATGTATGGCAGATGAATGTTGGTCGTATCAAGTTGTATCTCTTGGATACTGATAATGAAATGAACTCAGAGTTTGATCGTCCTATCACTCACTCTCTCTATGGTGGTGATTGGGAGAATCGCTTGAAGCAGGAGATCTTGCTGGGTATCGGTGGTATCTTGACTTTGAAGAAACTTGGTATTAAGAAGGAGATTTATCATTGCAATGAGGGTCATGCTGCTCTCTGCAACTTGCAGCGTCTCTGCGATTACATCGAAGAGGATGGTTTGAACTTCAACCAGGCTCTTGAGTTGGTTCGCGCTTCTTCTCTCTATACAGTTCATACTCCAGTACCAGCCGGTCACGACTACTTCGACGAGGCTCTCTTCGGTAAGTATATGGGTGGCTATCCACAGCGTCTTGGTATTTCATGGGATGAGTTCATTGGCATGGGTCGTGAGAATGCAGACGATCACAACGAGCGTTTCTGTCTTTCTACTTTTGCATGCAACACTTGTCAGGATGTTAATGGTGTAAGTAAGCTCCATGGTTGGGTGAGCCAGCAGATGTTCTCTAATATCTGGAAGGGTTATTTCCCAGAGGAGAACCACGTAGGTTATGTAACCAATGGTGTTCACTTCCCAACTTGGACTGCAACAGAGTGGCGTAAACTCTATGACACATATTTTGATAAGAACTTCATGAACGACCAGAGCAACGAGGAAATTTGGCATGCAATCTACAATGTTTCAGATGCAGAAATCTGGAATACTCGTATGACATTGAAGAAGAAGCTCGTAGCTTATATCCGTGAGAAGTTCACACAGACATGGTTGAAGAATCAGGGTGATCCTGCTCGTGTAGTATCTTTGCTCGAGCGTATCAATCCTAACGCTTTGGTGATTGGTTTCTGCCGTCGTTTCGCTACTTACAAGCGTGCTCACTTGCTCTTCACCGACTTGGAGCGCTTGTCTAAGATCGTTAACGATCCTGAGCATCCAGTATTGTTCTTCTTCTCTGGTAAGGCTCACCCAGCTGATGGTGCTGGTCAGGGCTTGATTAAGAGAATCTTCGAGATTAGCCAGCGTCCTGAGTTCCTTGGTAAGATTATCTTCTTGGAGGACTACGATATGACATTGGCTCGTCGCCTGGTTTCAGGTGTTGATATCTGGATGAATACCCCTACACGTCCATTGGAGGCTTCTGGTACATCTGGCGAGAAGGCTGAGATGAACGGTGTTGTTAACCTCTCTGTACTTGATGGTTGGTGGGTAGAAGGTTACCGCGAGGGTGCTGGTTGGGCTCTTCCTGAGAAGCGTACATACCAGAACCAGGGTTACCAGGATCAGCTTGATGCTGCTACTATCTATAACCTCTTGGAGAACGACATCATCCCAATGTACTACAACAAGAACAAGGAAGGCTTCAGCAAGGAGTGGATTCAGGTAGTAAAGAACTCTATCGCTACTATCGCTCCTCACTATACAATGAAGCGTCAGTTGGATGACTACTATGATAAGTTCTACAACAAGGAGGCTGCCCGCTTCAAGAAGTTGAGCGCTAACGACAATGCTTTGGCTAAGGAGATTGCACTCTGGAAGGAAAGCGTTGCTGAGCGTTGGGATGGTATCCACGTAGTATCTAAGGATGACAGCAAGTTGATGGCTGCTGAGACAGGTCAGAAGATCAAGGTTCAGTATGTTATCGATGAGCAGGGCTTGAACGATGCTGTTGGCTTGGAGCTTGTTGTATTGAAGGATCAGCCAGAGGATGGTAAGCAAATCTATGCTGTTTATCCATTCAAGATGGTTGGTCACGAGGGCAACAACTTCACATTCGAGGCTGAGATCGAACCAATCAATGCTGGTTCATTCAAGACAGGCGTTCGTATGTATCCTAAGAATGAGAAGTTGCCACATCGTCAGGACTTCTGCTACGTAAAGTGGTTGGACTAAGATAATGAAATATCATAAAATTGTTTGGTATAGCAATATATCGAAAATGTAATAATAAATCCCGCATCTTGAAAGAGATGTGGGATTTTTTGCATTCCTTCTTTTTGTTCTTTGCTTTTCACTTTTTTCTTTTTATCTTTCGGTTTATAGGAAAAGAAAAAAGAGGGTGTGTCATAAGTCTGTGACGCACCCTTTTTTT
>NZ_QTXV01000107.1:0-5631 GCF_003461825.1 Prevotella sp. AM42-24
ATTAAGAAGCCTGTGGGACACATTGCATTGAGCTTCAAGCCAGAGGACAAGCCACGTTTAACGGATGAATTCATGGCTAAGAGAGGCCTTGAATACATGCAGATGATGGGCATCATCGATACCCAATTCATCATCGTAAGGCATCACAACACGGACAATCCACATTGTCATATCGTATATAACCGCATCAATAATAAGGGCAAGCTCATATCAGACAGGAATGATTACAGGCGTAATGAGCAGGTGACCAAGGCTCTAAAATCCAAGTATGGACTGACCTACGGAACGGACAAGAGTAAGACTAACACTCGCAAATTACGCAATGCGGAACGTGCAAAATACGAGATTCACAATGCCGTCAATGATGCTTTGAAAGTCGCAGATAGCTGGCAGAAGTTCAAGAGTGAGCTTGCAAAACGAGGTATTTACTTAGAGTTTGTCTATAAGGATAAGGAGCGAACCAAGGTTCAAGGCATCCGTTTCTGTAAGGACGGATATAGTTTCAAGGGTACGCAGATTAGCCGAGACTATAGCTTTGGCAAACTGAATGCGAGATTAGAGGGAATGGAGAACCATGTATCAGCAAGAGCCAAATCTGCTCTGCAATACGAGCAAGGCAATCACAAGAACAACCAGGAGCCATCCATGTCGGAGAGCAGTCAAGACCCTTGGGACGGTATTTCTTCCATTGGACTTTTTGCTCCAGCCAATGCTCAGACCTTTGAGCCATTCCCAGAGGATGAATCATCCAAGAAGAAAAAGAAGAAACGCAGAAGAGGCTTTAGCCTTTGATGCAAGTTACAAACCATTCAAACAACAAAAGAAATATGAAAGAAGAACTATTGGAAGCCATCTATGGCACAGTTGAGCGATTGGAGCAGAAAGTCGATGAACTTTCTGCTTCACCGAAGAACGCAGGAGCGGAAACGGTTTTCAGCCCTGCAAGTGTTGACACAAGCAAACTTGAAAAAGCCATCCTTTCTGTATCCGCAAGAGAAGAGGAAGCTATTGGCAAATTAGCAAAATTAAGAGAGGCGATATGCGTCTATATCGACCTTACCAAGAAAGAAGTAAGCAAAGATGAACAGCGAAGTAAACTCTTGTTTGATACCATTAATCAGGTGAAACAAGAACTGAATACCACATCAAAAGTTATGCAGGACAAACTTCACACAATAGGTTACACACCTCAAAAGAAGGTTGTCACCCACCGCTTTGAGCCAACTTCAAAGTATGTTCTTCTTTTCATTGTTGGCATGGCTCTATCACTTGTCATATCCATTTGGGGCAATTTCACCCAATGGCGAGAGCACCAAGATTGGGAGGAGGCAGACTTGAAGTATCGGGCATTGAAGATGGTTCTTCCATCTGACGACCCCAATGTTCGATACATCGAAAAGAACTTCTCTGTATGTCCTAATAAAGAAGTTATTGAGAATGTGAGAACTCATGTAAATACTTACGAGGACTCAATTCGCTACCATAACGAAATGATACAGATGGCAGCAATTAAAGATAGCATTGCTAATAGCCTATTTAAAGAGGCGAATGAAATTAAAAAGAAAATTAATAAGAAATAATAGACAACGACCATCGGCTACAAGCGCATCATTCGCTTCGATAAAGTAAAGACGAACGGTCTCCGTATCGTGTTCGATAGTACAAGAACTTGGCTGTGCATCAACAATGTTTCAGCATACTAACTTTCATTCAACTCTCAACTATTCATCCGTGTCCGTGATGCCACTCGTTTGACATTGCGGGCACTTTTTATTTTTATGATGGCTATGAAGAAGAAATAGATAATTATAGCAGTTTTGGTTATCTCATTTGTTACATCTTTATATATTATGCGGCACAGAACAAAATGATTCAGGTATTGATTCTATCAAGCTTGAAGAATATACGGCAGTTTTGGGAAATAGAGTTAGCTTGGATTCCATAGCAGGAACTTATAACGGTGTGTTACCACCGAATGTTGAGACAACACTCACATTAAATGCTGATGGTACCTATCTGTTGATACAGTCAGAACATTGAAAAGTAGAACAAACAGGAAAGGTTAAGAGGAACTTTCCAAGTGCTTGACTACAACATCCTGATGCTTGTGCATCCTTCGAGTGGTGAGCATACCTTCTACAAGGTGAAGGATGCCAATCATATTGTTCTGATAGATTCGTTCGGTAATGAACCCCAAAAAGAGGATAAGAAGAACTATATTCCCTTAAGGAAAGTATAGAAAAATATAAATAAACCGCGTCTAACTATAACTTTTATAGCTTGACGCAGCTTATTTTACACTCTCCTCATCTCAATAAAATTGGTAAATTTATTTTTCAGTCAACCAAATTTTACGGATTTTCCCATAATCATCCCAGTTCCAATAACAATTTATTTTTACTGGGTAACATTTTCGGTTCGGGATATCCAACATTGAAAGCTGCTCTAAATTGTATATCGGTGTCAAATCCATATCTTCTATTAAGAAATTTTTCCCAAATAAAGCAAGAGCTTTAATCCTTTTTAAACCAGCCAAAGACTTGATTGAAGCCAATTTATCTGTTTCTATTATAACAACCTCAATATTTTTTGAGTTTGCTAAAAAGTTGATGTCGTGAAGGTTTTTGACGCCTCTAATCTCTATTCTTATTAAATTTCTAAGAAAAGAAATGTCCGAAAACGACTGTACCTTTTTGCAATTTAGTATAGTTAAACTTTTAAGTTGCAATAGTTCCTTCGCAAAAGATAGAGATGTTATATTGGAATTAGCTATTGTTAAATCTTTCAGGTTTTTCAAATTTCCAATACAATGTTTATCCCCAATTTTAAAATCATCAATATATAGTTTTTCTATACTATTACAAGAAAATAAAGAATCATTTCGTTTATCACCATAACAAAACACATTTTTTAGATGGTAAAATGCATGATAATCAATATCATTAGCATTGGGTAAATTCAAACACAATGTTACCAACTCATGCTGTTGCTCAACATTTTTAATTCCAACAGAATGAGTATCTATTATTTCTAATGTTTCTATCGGCTTTATATATCGTAAAAAAGTATAGTCTGAGCATTTCCATCCCAATGAATAGTTAAGGAATAAATGCTTTATTTCATTTTTCTGGATGATGTTTACAAACGAATCTTTCCATTCACTGTAAATAACCAAACCTAATCCATTTAATTTTTCCTTATTATATGGATTCTCTGTTACTATTCTATATTTTTCTTTATACCACATATTCATTGTTGTTATGATGTGCAGTCATTAGTGTCCCGTTAAAATCGGGACACTAATGAATATGCATCCTAAAAAACACTACTTATAATTGAGTATATTCTAAATGTTGTAAAATATCTTCTAAATTATCATAATAATACAATATGTTCGGTTCTTTACACATATACATTTTTCTCACATGGGAAAGAATTATCTGTTTTAGCTTATGAAAATTTGAAGGATTTACGATTTTACACAAAGCCAAATCAATAAAGATCCAGTCAGCTCCAACATCAGGTAGAGAAACCTCTCCGTTTAAAATTGGCAATATTGTTTTATTATAGAGTTTATCAAGTGACGAATATTCTGAAAAGACATATTCTGCACACTTTTGAACTTTTGCTTGTAATTCATTAAAATCGGTTGCATATTTTTCCCCATTCAAGTTGAAATAAAACTTGTCTTGCATAGATAGCATATCCCCAGAAAAATCGATACTGGCTCCGTCTCTTTGGTCTTGCAAATTTTTCATACTAAATTTCTCAAACCATTTTGATAGAATATCGAATCTTACACCATAGATAGGGTATATTACGAGAGATGATGTTGCTTCGTCAATCCAGTGATCCATCTCAATAATTTGCTTACCACCTTTTGTCTTCAACAAGAAGGAAGAGTCTCTTTTTCTAAATTTATATTCAGAAAAAAAGTTAAGATTAAGTAAATCTTTTATTATTTTATCAAATATCATAATTTATAATTTTACGATTCAATGATAGTATTCCCTAAGGAGTACTATCATTGAAATTCAATTTTTTATTTACACGGTTATGTAATACTTCACGTTATTTTCTGGATGGTCAGGATAGCTGATACCCGTCAGACGGTGGTAACGCCCAACTTCTTGATTTTCAATCAAAGTCCAATTTAGAGCGAGTTAGGATTATCATCGCTACACAAGTAATTTATTGATTTCCTGCTGCAGGCGATCCAGGAACTTTGCAGCATGTGCCCCGTCCATTTGAGTGTGGTGGAATTGGAATGAAACCGTTAGTGTCGTTCTGAAGAAACCTTTATGGTACTTGCCCCATATCATAAACGGATTGTTGAAGATACCGCTGTACATACCTACCGCACCGTCAATTTCATATTGGGCCAGCGCGGAAGTCCCTATTACCATGCTTTCTGTCAAATCGTGGTTCTCACAGCTTCGGGCTACTTCCATTGTCAATTTCAGATAATCTTCATTGAATAGCTGCAAATCATCAGAAAACGGCACATCACATGAACTGACCTCATTGTCCTTGTTCATAACAATGGTATTAACCGCAATAGCATCATATTGCATCAATTTGTCTCCGACAGGCAGCATATAAAATTCCTTGATACTGCTTGCCGCTTTGCCGATGCACCAGCACATCAGCATATTGAATTTCATACCTGACTTTTTGCTGATTTTAACAAGACGACTGACATCCAAAATCTTGAAAAACGTAACCATTGGCATCGGGGCTTTCATCCAAAGCTCAAATGCATATGCACGGGTGGTTTCTTTGGGATTTATTTCTCTCATAGTGCTTAACTTCATATTTTTATCGTTTTTATACTACAAAAATAACGTTTTATTTTGATAATCCATCCAAATCCCTTGAATATCTGCTGTATTCCGTCGTAATTTAGACAAAATAGAAATATAATCTGCAAAAATGGAACTAAGCAATTGATTTTCCAACACGGAAAGATGCATGTTTGCAATGAATATATGTTCTTTTGCCATACTCTTGAAATGACAAAACCGGATAATTGCACAGAGTTGTGGAAAATAACAATGCTGTTATGCAGATTATATCCAAACTACACAAAAAAACTAATTCTTGCGAAAGTAGAACAGGTCTCCGCATGAAGAACTATCCTTATCGTTATAATGGAAGAATAATAGTTGTGGTATCGAATCCTTCATATTGATTTTTTTGCTACTTCTTGTTTCTACATTATAGATGCAAATATTGTTAGAGGAAATCTTTACGGAATAAAAGTTGTTCAATCCTGTATATTCTCCGAATAAATTTCCATTTGTGAAGAACCTAATAGAAACTAATGCTCGTTGAGCATCTTTATACTGACCAGACAATACTGTTTTTTGTAACACCTCAAACATTCTGCTGCTTACTTGTAATGAGCCCAAATATCTGTAGTTGTAATCATTGACCATGTTGTCAGAAGTTATCTCCATGGAGAGTGTCATAGAATCATTTTTCGATTTTAAACATAGCAATTCTAATTCATCCTCTATGCTCTCCACAGAACAATTACACATTTCGTTTGTGGAGGAATTTGTTTTTTTGCAACCAACGAACAAAATACATAATCCTAAATTCCGCAGCATTTTAGTTTAACTTATTTTA
>NZ_QTXV01000108.1:0-5438 GCF_003461825.1 Prevotella sp. AM42-24
AGCTTGCAACTGAACTGTGCGATAGTTCCGTTGATTGTCACTCGTCCCATGATAGGGACAACTCCGTTTCTCTCCTTGCTTCCATTTACATAGAAGACTGTCTTGAATGTACTTCTCATAATTGTTTGCTTTTTGTTCAGTGCAAAATTAAACTATGAGAGCTGCATGGCAAATTCACAACCCGTGCAGAATGGAGAAACAAGAACCGACACCGTTAAAAAAGCTCATTAGGACGTTTTTCTGAGGTAATGAATTGAAAGCGTTTCCACTTCTCAAATCTGCTATTTTCGCATTTCCTCACGAACGTCACTTAAAGCCAACAACAGCCACAACCACTTGAAACTCAAAACAAAAGCCCAAATCTGCTATTTTTTGCTTTTTTAGTCATTCTTTTAGGAAAAAAACAGGGAGAAATCCCTATGATGTAATGGAATATCCCTAAACAATTTGGAAATTACAAGTTTTTTGTTTATCTTTGCATAAGATAAGCTGCATCTCAGCAAAATATTCAAGCAAGCTTGATATTCTGCATTCGATTTGCATTATCTTTGTCGAAAATATTAACTTAAGAATATGACCAGAAGAATCATACACATTATTATATTAGGGCTATTATCAATATCCGGATATTGCGGAACACCCTATTGTGACATCAGAAAGTTCTCTATTCTGGATGGACTTGCTGCCAACAACATATCAGACTTATGTCAGGGAGCAGACAACATGATGTGGTTTGCTACCTATAATGGTCTGTCATATTATGACGGCTATACTTTCCACACCTTCCGCGACTTACCTGATAACCAAGATGTCCTCAGTACGAACCGTATTCGCAATATCTTCCCTTGCACCAACTATGACCTTTGGTGTATTACATACGACCGTCGCCTCTACGTATATGATACCCATTTATGCGACTTTGTAAACATAGAGGATCAAATCAACGAGAAGTTCAACATCCATCTTTATGCCGATAAAATTTACCCCCTAAGTCCAAAAGCAAGTTGGATAACTACAGCTGACCACAAATACGCAATCAGAATTTCAGGAAAAGAATTTACAGACGACAATCCAAAACTCATCATGGGAGGAACTAAAAGCCTGCCAAGTGGAAATATCTGGTATATAACCGCCGACAAGAAGGGGCGTGAATGGATCCTTACTGACAAGGGTACTCATATCTATGGTACCAAATTCACCACTCCAATTCCATTTAAATGGTTCCGACAGGTAGGCAACACCATTTACCTGGCTACAACAGATGGCAGAGTTGCCGTCTTTGATGAAACCAGAAACCATATCTCCATGATTCCGATGCCGGAAGGAGTCACAAAAATCAATGAATTAAAAAATACAGGCTATCAACTCCTGATAGCCACCAATATCGGTGTAGTAGTCTATAATCCACGTACATTCAAATCAGAAGTTGTAAGTGTTCAGAACCCTAACCAGCCTGTAGCAGAAGTCAAGAAGATATACGTAGATAGCAAAGACCTGCTATGGGCATTTACTGACGGTATGGGTGTAACCATCATCAATCCGAATACATTGGAGAAGAAATGGTTGTTTGCAGACCAGGAAAATCCAGTTTTGCGTACTGTCAGCGAAAAATATTTCATCATGGAAGATGAACACAATACGCTATGGATGATACCTAATGGAGGTACATTCTGCTACTATGACAGAGCAAAAAAAGAATTAGTCCCTTATGTTTTGCAAAGCAACTCTCAAGGCAATGCAAGTATTCCAAGAATCACTAAATACGTAATTTCAGACCAAAAAATTCTTTGGGCAACGGGTATTCATGACCTTACACAAATCAACTTCAAATATCATGAATATACGCTGAGCCAAGTTGAAAATACAGATAGCGAAGTACGCGCCGTCACACTTGACCATAATCGTAACTATTGGGATGGATTTATCCCTGGATATTTAAAGATTAGCAATGACAAGCATCAGAAGCTTGGCTACATCACCCCAAGTGGTCAATTATCCCAAACACCAGTTCAGTTCTCCACCTGTGGCATCTATGCACTCTACGAAGACAGTCAGGAATACATGTGGATAGGAACAAAGGGAGACGGGCTCTATCTTTTGAAAGACGGAGAATTGCAGCATTTCACCCATAATCCGGCAGACCCATACTCTCTGCCTGATGATAGAATCTATGATATTGTAAGCGATAGACAAAACAGAATCTGGATTGCGACTTTTGGAGGTGGACTGGCCGCTGTCGAAAGAGTAAACGGCACCTATCGCTTCATTTCAAACAGAAATAAACTCAACTGGTTCAAGAATGGGCTCTACCAAAGAGTACGCCGAATTACATGTACCAACAAAGGTACCATATTAGCAGCAACAACCGACGGACTTGTTACATTCTCCGACGAAATCAAGGATTATTCCAAGATTAAATTCTATCATTCTAATCATATTATAGGTGATACAGCTTCCCTCATGGCAAGCGATGTCAACTATACATTGGTTCGTTCTAACGGAGATACTTATATCTCTACATTAGGTGGTTGTCTGCAAATTACAACCAGTAAATCATTATTAGAAAATAATATAAGAGTCGAATTCGTCAAGAATATCAACCAGGACGAAGGTATTGTACAGAGTATGATAGAAGATAATGCAGGAAATATCTGGATTATCAGGGAATCCAGTGTCGATAAATTCAATCCAAACACAGGAAAAATAGATGTTTTTGGACCAAACGATTTTGATTTCCACATGACGTTTACAGAATGCCGCCCTTTCCATGATCCTTCAACGGACAAGATTACACTCGGTACCCCTATGGGGAGCATAACCTTTGATCCGAAGGTACTCAATAAGACTACCTATCAACCGAAAATACTGTTTACCTCTCTGCACTTCAACGGAGAGGATCATACCATTCCTATCCTGCATAGGTCAAATATAGTCATTCCTTCTAACAAGAGAAATCTGACCATAACCTTTGCAGCACTTGACTATACCAGAAAGTATCAGACATACTATGCATATCGTCTGGAAGGTCATACACCAGAAGGCGTATGGATTCCATTAGGAAGTCAAAATATGATTGGTTTCAACCGCATTCCTCATGGTAAATACATCCTCAAGGTAAAAGCCACCAATACACATGGCGTCTGGAGTAAATATATCGCAGAACTCCCGATAGAAATCGAACCCACTTTCTGGGAGAGCATATTGGGAAAAGTCATTCTTTTCATATTGTTCATCTTAGGTCTTGGCTTAGTATTCTATATGTATAACAACCGACAAATACAAAAACTCAGCCATGAAATGAGTGTACTGAAGAACAATTTCTTCAGCAATGCTTCACACAAATTGAGAACCCCACTTTCTCTGATAGGCGGTCCAATAACAGAAGTGTTAGAAAAAGAAGAAGGACTCTCAGAAGAAAGCCGAAACCTCTTGACATTGGTTCAAAGGAATGCCAAAGAGATGTATCAGATGGTCAACCAAATGCTGAAGTTTGACAACAATAGCAATTTCTATGAAGATGGAGGTCTTGACAAAGATTCTCATGTAATCCACGAAAATGGAGAGATAGAAGACTCAAATGCCAAGAACTACATAGAAGATGTAGCTTTAGACTCTGCAGAAGAATTTGAAAAGGGAGAAAAAGATATCACCATACTCGTGGTAGAAGACAATGCGGACCTACGCACCTTCCTGGATACAATTCTGAGAAAGGACTACAATGTATTACTTGCAGAAAATGGAAAGAGAGGTCTTGAAATGGCACGCAAATTTGTACCAGACTTCATCTTAACAGATGTCACGATGCCTGTTATGGATGGAATCACCATGGTACACTATATCAAGCAAGACAGCAATATCTCCCATATTCCAATCATCATACTCTCTGCCAAGGCCAGTCTGGAAGACCACCTCAAGGGATTTGAAGAAGGAATCGATGGTTATCTGACCAAACCATTCTCTGCCACTTACCTGAAAGGCAGAATTGAAGCGGCGATCAACTATCGCAAGAGTCTGCAACAAGAATTGCTCAGAAATATTCATTTTGAAGACGAAACGCAAACGAGTCATAACACGACTGTTCAAAACAAAGCAGAGGAGCCTCAACGTATTACGATTGGCGAATCTACCATTAGCATACAGGATCATACCATCAAGAAAGTGCTGAAGTTTGTCTTGGAAAACATTTCTGATCCAGACATGAAGATAGACGATATTGCACAGGCCATGGGCATGAGTCGCAGTGTACTCTATGGAAAAATCAAAAATGCGGTAGGATTGACTCCTATTGATTTCGTCCGCCACATCAAAATTATGAAAGCCATCGAGATGTTACGGGATACTGATGAAACGCTGACCAGCATTGCATTCGCTGTAGGCTTCAGTGATCCGAAATATTTTTCTAAGGTGTTTAAGAAAGAAATGGGTATAATTCCAAGTGAATATAGGGAGAAAAACAAATAAAAACAGTTTGATATACCCTAAAAAACAAAAAATACACCATAAAAAAAAGAAATTTATTATACTTTTGCATCAGTTCTTAGAAAAGTTAAATGATAGATTTTTTGTGAACTTCTTAAGATACAAGTAGTTATCCATACAGAAGTTCAAAAAACCCAGGGTTTGTGAAAATCCTGGGTCTTTTTATTTTCTAAGTTATTACTTTTTTAGAAAAATTATCAGTCATAATTTACTCTTCTAAAAGAAAAATAGTATCTTTGCACTCTAAAAGAAGAAATAAGAATAAAATATATAGATACAAACAAAAATGAGAACTGTTTACGAATTCTCTGTCAAGGACAGAAAGGGAAAGGATGTTTCCCTCAAAGAGTATGCTAATGAAGTATTACTCATCGTCAACACTGCCACAAAATGTGGTTTTACTCCACAGTATGAAGAACTGGAGAAATTATATGAGACCTATCACTCTCAGGGTTTTGAAGTCTTAGACTTCCCTTGCAACCAGTTTGGTCAACAAGCTCCAGGAACAGACGAAAGCATCCACCAATTCTGTAAACTTACATACGGTACAGAATTTTCTCGTTTCAAAAAGATAAAGGTAAATGGCGATGACGCTGCTCCTCTTTACAAATTCTTGAAGGAAAGCAAAGGGTTTGCTGGTTGGGATGAATCTCATCCTCTCTATCCTGTGCTCGACAAAATGCTCAGCGAAGCTGATCCTAACTACAAAGAGAGCAATGACATCAAATGGAATTTTACTAAATTCCTGATTAACAAAAAAGGTCAGGTTGTAGCTCGTTTTGAGCCTACCACCAGCTTTGAAGTAATTGCCAAGCAAATAGAGGAACTTCTGAAGGCATAAGAATCAACGTATATGTGCGATATCGTTACCGTCTGATATCGCCATCATCGTTTGTAGGAATCTATCCCCCAAATAATAGAGAAAGAGGGTGTGTCATAAGTCTGTGACGCACCCTTTT
>NZ_QTXV01000109.1:0-5323 GCF_003461825.1 Prevotella sp. AM42-24
TATAAAATAAGTTAAACTAAAATGCTGCGGAATTTAGGATTTCTAATTTCTCATTTCTCATTTGTCATTTTTTTGGGCAGGAAATGGCGCCAGCCATAATGCCAGATGCGGAAGAGAGGTTCGCTCAGAGCCTCAGCCGGATAATAGCGCAGGAATCGCAAGTCGCGACATAAACGCTGCAAATTATGACCAATAAAACCATCACCAAGACCATTGCGACTGTCATACCTGCCGAAATTTCCACCAGCAAGTATTTCATGAAGCAACATCTCGCCTCGTCGGATATCTACTGGAACCAACATCTTGTCCTCCGAAAGTCCTAACACTTCACGCAAGACATACATCATCGCTCCTGCAAAATGCCATAACCCTAACTGCTTCAGCGTCTGCTGGATTTCAGTCAGAGAAGAATGATTTTCCGAATCTGAAATAGCAGAACCCGTCTGCTGCTTTTCCAATTCATCCATCAAATCCGTCACTACGAAATAATAATCAAGCACCTGACGCAACCCTACTCCTTCATAGAAATAGTGATGATAGAGATGATACAACTGATAGACTGCATTAAAAGAAGCCGTAGGAACGGCAACCTTCATCTCAGCCAGTCCCTTCTGTGCATCGCTACCAGATGAAACCGGACGACTGTCCAAACTAACCAGATGGCTGCACTGTCTTCCCTTCTCCTCGTTCAGCCATTTCTGCAAACGGCGATTATAGAAGAAATTGGCCATGATGGCAGGAGTAGAATGAAGCTCAACGGCTATTTCATTGATGAAAAGTCCCACATGATTGAGACTCTCATCGCTTACATACCCCTTATCTTTTGCCAGGGAACAAGCCAGGGAACGAATCTCTTCGCGGGACGCATCTACCCACACATCCACATCACCCGGAGTTCTCGAAACAGGATGGGGATAAAGCATAGCATTGCCCTGGCCCTTCAGAATACAACAAGGAAAACCTGCCTCTCTTATTTTCTTATATACATACACTGTGGCTTTATTCAGGATACTGTTGCGCATCATGAGTTTGTGGCTCAGTCCGAACCAGATCAACAACAAGTTCTCGTTAGGAGCTACTCCCTTAGGCAACTTCTGGACTCCATCCATCGCGATTCCCACCAAGGTTTGTTTCTTGACGAAATCGAAGAAAGCCTTCCAGTCGAAGTCTTTCAATGCTGTTCCATCCAAGAACTCCTTACCTTCGTAAAGTCCTAAGGAAAACTGTATCAAACGAAAATATAATTCCATCATGTTGTCGGGGTAACCCTATTTTGCCAGTATAGTGTTATTTTGTTTAAACGTTGATTTATCTTCTACTTTAAAAATCCTCTTTTCATTCGCAAAAATACATTTTTCCTTTCAAACCACCAAACTTTCTTGTCATTTTTTAACCTAAATAAACAATTCAGCGGAATATATGGCAAAAACAATCCCCTGCAGGATTTCCTATCAGGATTTCTGCAAGGGATTGTAAGAAAGGAATTGTATGAAATTCTGTTTATATGTTTTTATTGGATTCCTCCATGTGTAGGCACAACTCGCTTGATAGTACCATCTGCATTGAATTCCAACTTGTCGATGCAAACCTCACGGTGAACACCTGGCTGGAAATGGATATAATCCTTGTTGATGCGATGATAAACGATATACCACTCATCTGTGCCTGGCTTCTGGATCACGGAGTTATGGGCAGTACCGTAAATCTCATGCTGAGGGTCCTGAATCAGAACGATAGGATCCTTCGCTACCTCGATAGGACCGAGCGGAGACTTGGATGTTCCGTAAGCCACATGATAGTTGGCTGCACCCGTATCATCCACCGACCACATGAAGTAGTAGAGTCCGTTGCGATAGAACACGTATGGAGCCTCGCGATAAGCATAGTCTCGCAGGCTTCCGCCCTTTGGAGTCATCACTGTCACGGTTTCATCCTTAATCTTGGTCATATTTGGCTCCAATTCTGCACCCGCCATAAAACTGTTGCCCCAATAGAGGTAAGGCTTCTTGGAAACAGGATCCATGAAAACATCCACATCGATGAGTTGCCCATTGCAACCCGGATGGTTCTTTGCCAAGAGAGGCTGACCTAAATCCACAAAAGGACCTGTAGGAGAATCTGAAACCGCTACGCCCATCTGCTTTCTGCCGTTGTCATTAGGACGGGCACTGAAATAGAGATAGTACTTGTAGCTGCCGTTTTTCTGTTTCACCTCGATGGCAGCTGGTGCCCAGAGATTGCCATTCGCCCAGGCTATCTGGTCGCTCTTCGCATCCAGTGCCACGCCTTCATTCTTCCACTCCTTCAGGTCGGCAGAAGAATATACATAGTACTTATATCCACCCCATCCCGGTTTTCCATCGGTGGTAGAATAGATGTAGTACTTACCCGTCTTGTTGGAATACAGGATTTCCGGATCTGCATGGAAACCTGGCAAGATTGGGTTGCCCTTGCCTGTATAAGAAAGATTCAATACATAACCCCACTTCTGCTGCAATCTCTCCATCTCGTCCTTGGTTACAGAACAAACCGTTCCATGACGAGGAAAAAAGTCCTTGCGGAATGATTCTGGCTTGGTAGAGAAAGTATTCAGATCCTTGGAAGTCTGATACTCATAACGGCCTGAACCATAAAGGTCGTACATCAGCACATACTCATTCTTGTCATTAAGTTTGAATACACCGGAACCTTCCACACCGGTCTTGCTATCTGCGTAAGCATCGATAAACTTGAAGTCCTCCTTCCATGGTCCCTTCAGATTCTTGGCAGTAGCCTGCTGAATTCCATTCTGGATTTCCTTGCCTTCGGCATTCTTGATGTTTCCTTTATAGAACATGTGGTAAACGCCGTTGCGCTCGATGATGTCGTTATCGATGCAACCATACTTGGCATTGAAGAGCACCTTCGGTTCACTCTCGAAACCCGTGAAGTCCTTGTTGGCATAAGCATAATAGGTAACGAGGCTCTTTCTGCCATCGCCCGTACGCTGAAGGGTGAAATAGATCATATACTTCTTGGCCTTCTTATCATAGATGGTCTGTGGAGCCCATACCCAATAGGCATCGCTGAAATGCTCCTTGTAGTCTTCCTTCAACACGATTTTAGAGTGCGTCCAGTTCACCAAGTTCTTAGACTTCATCAATACGATGCCCGGATTATCCTTCCATCCATTCTTCACGGTGTTCATATCTGTAGCCACGATGTAATAGCAGCCATCTTCACCACGAAGGATATGAGGGTCGCGAATACCGCCACTGGTACTGATAGAATCGCTGGCGATGACAGGCTGGTTGTCATTGAGCGCATACCAGTTCTTGGCATCCTCGCTGATGGCAAAACGCAGATGTTCCTGCTTGTTGCCACTTCCTTCGAAATAAGCGAAGAGATAGCCTGCAAACTTGTTGTTGGTAGCAGCCTTCTTTGCGGCAGAAACCTGGAGAGGCGTTCCCCATGCCAACGCTGCCAGTAATAAAGAACTGAATGTAATCTTCATCTTCATGATTTTCCTTTAAGTTAGTGTTATTATTGTTTTTGTTGTTTATGTCATAATACACATCAAGAACTCCATATACTTATTTTTTTTATAAGCTCAATCCTTACAAGCCCAAGCATAAAAGAGTTACTTATAGTGTCAAAACTACATTTATTGAATTACGGCTGCAAAGATACTAAATAATATGTAAACTAACAAGCGTTCATGAAGAAAAATTTCTTCTGCATCATAACATTCAGACAAAGGTATTACCTGAGGTTATTCCTCAACAATTCACCTATTATAATTAGCAGGAAGAATACAAGGATATAGAGATAATACTGCTCGCGCTTGATGAAATCAGCGAAACTGAATTTCCTTCTTCTATTTCCGGCAAGATAGATGTGATAGTCGTATGCCATCATAAAGACGATGGATATAGAAAACACCACCGCCATGACTCCGATAACCACGATGACATAGGATACAGAAAAAAGAGAGTTTTGTTGGTCTTGTATCATAATCTTTATCTTTCGCTTTTAAGTTTTAATGCAAAGATAGTGGTAAAAATCCAAAAAGAGGTGTTGCATTCCTATGGTTGTTGTTGCATTCCTACCAAAAAAGGTGTTGCATTCGTAGGAATGCAACACCTTTTTAAACATTTATTAACCATTAAAGCTATATCATCTGTTCGCGCCATTGACTTGGCGACAGCCCTGTCTTTTGCTTGAAAATGCGGTATATCTGTGTATGGGATGAGAATCCGCACTCAGTAGATATGGCATCATTGCTAAATTCCGGATTTTCTTTCATCATGCGAACAGCTTCATTAAAGCGTATATCGCTAAGCCATGTTCGGAAATTGGTATGCTGAGAAAGATTGAAGTATTCGGTAAGTTCATTCTTCTTACAACCCAAGTTGGCAGCAAGCGAATATATGGTGACATTGCAGTCTTTGTACATTCTGTCATCACACCATTTTTCCAATGCCGCTTCTATCTTTTTCATCCGTTCTGAGGAGGAAATGCTCAATTCTGTCTGCCCATCATCCCCGCTATCCAGCTGGGCTCCATAGGCTGTCTGGTCTGCCGTTTTCTCTTGTTCTTCCTGTTCCTCTTGTTCTTCCAACATATTCTCTACTGGTGTAATATAATAGCCCAACGAGATGAAACTATGGACAAAGAATATGAGAACAAGTAACATCAGCGGACCTACCACCAACAACAAGGTATTGAAGAGAATGGCTATGGGAAGAAAGGCTGCTGAGACGCATACCAATACAAGACTGGATCGTGCATATCGAACGTGTGGCAGAAGATCGCCAGCCGACTCCTCCAACAGTTTTTTCTTGCGCTTCAGTACCTCAGAATAGCTGGCATAGATGAAGTATGCCATACTTCCCACAAAGAATGCGAGCATCACGTATAACAAACCGCCCAGATGGAGACTTTTGTTGCTGAAAACGCCAAAGATGAAGATGGCGACAATCAGCGCATAGGCAGCCGCACTGCGCAAACAATAGCGACGCATGACGCTTCTTGTGCTCTCCATATTGATGATGGATAGGGTGATGGCAAAAACCACGGGAGTGTAGAACATGATATTAACGACTGCCCCCACATCAGCACCTTGTGCACGAAATCCCTGAGTCATCTGCAAGAAGTAATGTATGCAGAATACGGCCATTGATCCACAGAGTAACCACCGAGAGGTCTCGTAGCGTCTTACCTTCCATCTCACCTGCAGAGAAGCCATTGCTATATGCAAGCCCAACATGCCGGTAATGGTGCAGCAAATCAACTGTAATATAACTAAAGTTTCCCACCCTTGTTTATAGGGCATTTTTGAGTC
>NZ_QTXV01000011.1:0-75572 GCF_003461825.1 Prevotella sp. AM42-24
CACAAAAAACTGCTCAAAAATTTGGTTATGTCTTAGGAATCGGGAAAACGACAAGGGTCTATATGCCACGATGAGAGGTGGGCGTATAGACCCTTCATCGTGTCTTGATACCTGTTGGGTGGATGATATGGGTGTGTGGGCAGTGGTTTTGAAATCCTAACTTTTCCCGAAACTTTTCTCCCGTTTTCTTTGCACTTTCAAAATAAAAGCTTATCTTTGCAACCAACAAGAAGTAGAACTTTAAAATGAATAAGTATGGCTTTAAAAATTAAAACTCGTGAAGAAGCAATTGCTGTATTACGAGATATGGTTAGACGTAAAAAAGAAATGGAAGCAAAGGCTCAAATAGACTTTGCTAAAGCCCGAGAGGAGGCTGCAGACTGTTATGCATGCCTTTAACTTAACTCGCCTCAATTTTCATTCTCCTTATAAGGTCTGGATAGATAATGGATCATATAAGTTCTTAACAGATTATGGTGTTCAGTATCGAATAGAATTTGTAGAAAACAATAATATTTGGGAGGATGAAAAAGCGTATGAATTCGGCATTCTCAATGAAAACAAGAAGAATTCTCCTAACGATTCTAAAGTTAAAGCAACTATACAATGTATTATAGAGGAATTCTTTCTTACGAATCCCGATATACTTCTATATCAATGTGAAACGGGTGATAGCAGACAGGCTATGCGAGCTCGCCTTTTTACCAGATGGTTTAACGAATTCGATAAACGAGATCGTTTTTGTGTCAAGGTTTCTATTCTTAGGGATGAAGAAGTTGACAATTACATAGCCATTATAGTTCAAAAGAGTAATCCTAAGTTGAATGACATTCTTCGAGATTTTGATGAGTTTATCGGTTTCTTTGATACAAAGCCCGAATAATATAGTAAATCTGCAATTAACTTGGTTGACAAGGGTCTATATGCCACGATGAACAGGTGGCGTATAGACCCTTGATTATATGGAGATATTCATAATCTACCTGGCATCAAACCAAAGTAGTCATTTTCAGAAAATCTCGCAGATGAATGTGTTTAATGCCATCAATATTGGTTTGACTGTAAAGCCTATCCATAGAAATTACGTATTTGGGATGACTGTCTTTTATCAATTTCAAATTGCCGAATTCACGCTCTACCGTTTCCTCAGAAGCCAGCAGATAGGTAACTTGCACATACGCCACACTATCCGCTTTCTCGGCAACAAAATCAATCTCAGCCTTATACATCTGACCAACATATACTTTATACCCCATCCTGCACAAATGGATATATACAGCGTTTTCCATCACCTTTTCGATATCAAAACGCCTGTTGCCACCTATAATATGATTCCTGATTCCCAGGTCTTCGAAATAGAACTTGTCGCCTAACTCGAAAAGTCGCTTGCCATGAATGTCGTATCTGTTAACTCGATCGATAATAAAAGCATTGCTTAAATACTCCAAATACGTGAGAATCATCTTGGCAGACGTTTCGGTGTTCTGGCTTTTCAGAAATTTTACAATACTCGTTGCTGAGAATTGTTTACCGATATTATCGCTCACAAACTTCAGCAGCGTTCGCAACAATGGTATGTTTCTGATGTTTTCTCGCTCTATGATATCACGAAGTACTATCGTATTATACACATTATCAAGATAATCTTCTACCAAATCCGTATTTTCCAATCCTAAACTGCGCAACTGAGGGAGCCCGCCATACTGCAGATACAGGTTCAAGGAAGCATCATCATTCCACGTCCAAACATGCGTTCGATACGATTGGAATACCCGAGTCTTTCTAATATTTTTTGTTTCATACGAGTAAAACTTTTCGCAAAGATACTCTTTTTGTTTCGCATAAGTAACAAAAACGATAGATTTTTTGTTTTTATTACTTATAATTAACAGGTTTGGTACACATTGCGCCTCACGGGAAACGACAAGGGTCTATATGCCACGATGAACGGGTGGCGTATAGACCCTTGATTATTTGGTGATAGTCGTAATCTACATTTTCGCTATTATATTTTTATGATATGGTGGATGGCATACAGACGGTAACAATGCCGTTTGCAGCCCTTTTGGGATATGATACGGATGCCGAAAGAGTCGGAATTTTGTGTTTTATGTTGTTTTCTTCACGAATAATTTGGTAGTTACAAAAAAGCGGTGTATCTTTGCAGCAGAATGCTGCACTTGGCTATTTGAAAACAAGTTTTCATTGCGTTTGTTTGCATAGCCAATGAATCAAATAACAAAAATTCTGCTTATGGGAAAGATAGTAGATAAAACAGAGACTAAGATAGTTACGCTTGATGGGGTTGAGATTATCAAGCAGGTAACAAAGGTACTTATGCCTAATGGTAAGTACCGATATCCTACAGTGTATTTTACGGTTAACGATGATGTTAAGGCTCTGACAACAGAACAATTAGACAAAATCCGCATCCCTGTCTATAAACAGTTAATTTGAAATTAATATGGAAGAAAGTGAAGGTTATCCATTCGTCTTTCAAATGATAGATAGGGATAGTGCTGATGAATGGCTGATTGAAACTTTGCAATATAGATTCAAGTCTGCTAAATCTCATCATTCTTATATTGTAAGAGTTGAACGTTATCAGGAACATGCTTATTGTGTGAAGTTCTTTGATAAGGCGAATATGAATAGTAAATTGAAATTTAGTCTTCGGACTAACACTTTTGAGCCAAGAATTATTTTCTATACATTGTTCCATATTATGCTTGATGTATTGAAAAGAGATAGCAAAGCCTCATTCTTCTTTGTTGGTGCAGAAGATGAAAATGATGAATTAGGAATGGCGACAAGACGATTTCGTGTATATAAGAAATTCACTACGTCTGTGGTATCTGAAAGATTATTCAAGCATTATGCAATAGAAAATGAGTCTTTGTATATTCTGATTAATAAGAACAGTTGTTCTGATTGTGATGATTTAGCCAAAAGAATTACTGTTGCAGTAAAAAAACTATTCTCTCGTCATTAAAACATAATTAGGTTTATAGTATATATCTGATTACGGGAAAGCAACAAGGGTCTATACACCTCGACAAAAGGGTGTATAGACCCTTGATTATTTGGTGATAGTCGTAATCTACATCTCCGCTTTCAGCAGCTTTATCTCCTCTGCCGTCAGCCCCGTCATATCCATGACCGATGCATCAGATCTTTTTTCTCCCTGCCCACGCAAGAATTTTTCCGTGGGCAGGGAAAAATAAAAGTGGGTACAGGGAGGGATAAAACATATTATATAGACATATCCATAACAAAGTAGTAAATTTACCGCTTTATTAGACCTTAATAAAGCGCTTCGTTATAGTTTGCTACTTTAATGGGGCTATCATGCCCCCAAAAAGTATCAGAATTCAACGGTTCTACTTCCGTCTTCTTCTGTGTGAATATGTACTCTTGTCACATCTTCTGGTAGAAGGTCTTCTATCAGTTCTGGCCATTCCAGAAAACATAAGTTTCCTCCATAGAAGTAATCCTCATATCCCATATCATAGACCTCGTCTATCTTTTTGATACGATAGAAGTCAAAGTGATAGATTGGGTCGCCATTCCCTGCGGTATATTCGTTGACAATGGCAAATGTAGGAGATGTGATGACATCATCTACTCCCAATTCTTCACAGATAGCTTTGATAAATGTGGTCTTACCAGTACCCATCTTTCCGTAAAAGGCAAAGACTTTACCATCACCCATGTTGGCCAGAAATTCCTTGGCTGCAGCATGGATGTTTTCTAATGAATCAATTTTGATTTTCATATTTTGTTTCCTTTTCTTGTTTTCTTTTTCTAACGTCTTCTTGGTGTCAATGTAATGAGTGGTATCAGCATCTCTTCCATAGATATGCCTCCATGCTGGAATGTGTCCTTGTAGTAGGATACATAGTAGTTGTAGTTGTTGGGGTAGGCAAAGAAGGCATCACCATACGCAAATACATAAGTTGTGCTCAGATTCGGAGCGGGCAATTGTGCTTTATGTGGCTCCTTGATTGTGAACACTTCCTTGGCATTGTAGGCAAGATTCTTGCCTAACTTATAGCGCAGGTTGGTGTTGGTATTACGGTCTCCTATTATCTTGATAGGTTTTGAAGCCCTAATACTTCCATGGTCGGTGGTGATGATGACCTTGAATTCGTCTTGCGATAAACGTTTGAATAGTTCTGCAAGAACTGAATGTCTCAGCCAACTCTGTGTAATGCTGCGATAGGCAGATTCGTTGTTTGCCAATTCTCTCACCATTTTAGATTCTGTACGTGCATGTGAGAGCATGTCAATAAAGTTTACGACCAGTACATTGAGGTCGTTATTCTTGCATTCATTGTATTTATCCAGAAATCTGTCGGCTCCTGCAGAATCATTTATCTTGTGATAACTGAATGTGTAGTGCTTTCTGAATCTTTCCAACTGGGTTTGGATGAGAGGCTCTTCGTTGAGGTTTTTGCCTTCCTCCTGATCTTCATCTACCCATAGGTCAGGAAACATTTCTGCTATTTTGTTTGGCATCAGACCGCTGAATATTGCATTGCGTGCATACTGGGTGGCTGTTGGCAAAATACTCATATACATGTCTTCCTCGATATCGAATAGTTCTCCAATATCTTGTCCCAACATTTTCCATTGGTCATATCTGAAGTTGTCGATAACTATGAGGAATATCTTTTCACCCTGATCCAGTTTTGGAAAAACCTTGGTTTTGAAGATGTCTGGACTCATGACGGGCTTACCTTCTATCGTCTTGCCGATATTCTTGGGATTTACCCATTCCAAATAGTTCTTGGTGATGTATTTGGCAAATCCGATGTTGGCTTCTTCTTTCTGCATGGTAAGCAGTTCTGTCATTGAACTCTCGGTGTCGCTCAGTTCAAGTTCCCATTTTACCAGTCTCTTATATACTTCTACCCAATCCTGTACTGTCCGGCAATCCATGATTTGCATGGCGATTTGCTGGTAGTCTTGCTGATAACCGCTTTGGGTTACTTCTGTGACTATATCTTTGCGATGTATGTTCTTCTTGAGAGAGAGCAATATCTGGCTGGGGTTGACCGGTTTGATGAGATAGTCTGCGATTTTTGAACCGATAGCCTGGTCCATGATGTTCTCTTCCTCGCTCTTGGTACACATGACTACAGGGGTAGCTGGTTGGATTTCCTTGATTTGCTGAAGAGTTTCCAATCCGCTAAGTCCTGGCATCATTTCATCTAAGAGAATCAGGTCGAAGGTCTGCTGTCTGCACTGGTCGATAGCATCCGGACCATTGCTCACAGTTATAACTTCATATCCCTTTTTCTCCAGAAATATGATATGCGCCTTGAGAAGTTCTATCTCGTCATCTACCCAAAGTAATAAACCGTTACTCATGTTTTTATTTTTTAGGCGCTAAAGTACAAAGAATAATTGAATACTGGCAGAAGAATGCTATTAAAGTATGTTAATGTTAAGGAAAGTTTTTATTCGTATGATTCTTTTGGATATTCGTATGTTTCCTCTACTTTTATATAATAATTAGGTGAAGATTCCGTTCTTTATCCAAGAATCAGTTTATTAATCCAATTATTCATCAAATAAAAAAATAAGAAGAAATCAAGAAACAATGCTCAAAATTGTATTGATAATGCTTTGCGGAATAGGTACAGGTTATCTGCTCCGTAATAAGAAAATGAGTTTTTTAGGTCGCATCATCACGGCGTTGATATGGATACTCTTGTTCCTGCTTGGTATTGAAGTTGGCTCCAATCCTCGTATCATAGGAGGTATTCAGACCTTAGGTCTCGAAGCCGTGGTTCTTACTTTTGGTGGTAGTGCGGGCAGTGTGCTTTTTGCATGGGCATTGTGGAAGTATGTTACTGCTAAACAGATGAAGTCTTCTGGTTCCGCTGATACGGAGAAGGGAGGTAAGGCATGAAAGGTAGCTTGATTATAGTTGGTTTCTTTGTCTTAGGTATCATCGCTGGATTGTGTGATGTAGTTCCTGCCAGTTTTTTAGATAGTGATGTGAGTTATATTGCGCTCTGTTGCCTGATGTTCTGTGTGGGTGTCAGCATCGGTTGTGATACTTCTATTTTGAAGAGTTTCAAGAAGGTGAATCCTCGTTTGATGATGCTTCCGGTGATGACTATTTTGGGTACTTTAGCAGGGTGTGCAGCCGTATCTCTGGTATTAGGTCACCGTCAGCTTACCGACTGTTTGGCTATCGGTTCAGGATTCGGTTATTATTCCCTTTCAAGTATTTTTATTACTGAATATCGTGGTGCCGAACTTGGAACCATCGCTCTTCTTGCTAATATTAGCCGTGAAATTCTGACGCTCTTAGCCGCTCCGTTGCTGGCGAGATATTTCGGTAAGTTGGCACCTATCAGCGTAGGTGGCGCCACCACAATGGATACTACGTTGCCTATTATTACCCGCGTGTCGGGAGAGAACTTCATCATCGTTTCCATCTTTCATGGTTTCTGTGTTGATTTTTCAGTACCATTCCTGGTTACATTTTTCTGCTCTCTATAATCAGTTCTGTAATTTATCAGGAATGATTTAAAAATACAAATGGCAGACTTCTCCAGCTATTTATTCTGGGAAAGTCTGCCATATTGTTTCTTTAAAAACCATCGAAATCAAAATATTCGTCTTCTAAGTCAAATTTGTCATCTTTGTCTTTCTTCTCCTCTTTGGATTTCTGGTTCTTATTTTCTTGCTTCTGAGTGTTTTCTGTGTCATCATCGAAATAGAAGATATCTTCATTCTCCTCAAGAGGTTCTTTCTTTTGGATTTCCTTCTTTGGAGTCTCCTTCTTTATGGTCTCTTGCTTTGGAGTTTCCTTCGTTGGAGTCTCCTGTTTTGGCTCTTCTACTTTAGGATCAACTACAATCATCTCATCCTCATTTCTTTCAACTTCAGTTTCTTTTTCAGAATTATTTTTCTTTGGAGTCTCTGTGTTGATGTCCTCTTTGATTTCAATGCCGTTATTATTTCCGGTTTGAGTATTCTCCTCTTTGATTTCTATAGACTCATTGCTGATGCTTGGTGCAACATCTTCCTTGATTTCTAATGAGTTGTCTATATCATTCTTGTCGTCAAGTATCTCTTCATCACCGGCTTCAGTCTCTTCTATTTTCTTCTTCTCTGTCACGATTTCTGTAGGCTCCGTTAAGAGAGGTGCGGCATTCTGTTTCAACTTGAGTGAAGCGAAGTGTTTCTGATAGAACTTCTCGTATTCATTATATGTGAACTGTGTGCCTAAGAGTTCGAGATTTTGTTCGCTGATGAGGATAGCTCGAGCCTTGTTGAGATGGCGGATGATAGCAGTCTGCTCCGACAGCGCATGTGCATATTGCCATGCTTCATCGTAACTTCTGAATCCTGACATAATCATTCTGTGCAGCCCATCTTGCTCCTCGATATTCATGTCGAAATTGCGCACAAGGTAATGGGTAAAGTTGTATTTAGCCATTTCAAAGAGCACCTGGTTCTCATTCACAGAGTCTGGCTGGTAAACAAGCATGAATACAAAGTTGGCATTGCGTTCATTGGTGAATGCTTTCTGTTGGGTGGAATCCTGGTCATTGAGTACAACACTTCTTCTGTTCCATACATCTTCCAAGTCAAACTTTCCACCATG
This sequence comes from Prevotella sp. AM42-24, assembly GCF_003461825.1. Classification (NCBI taxonomy): domain Bacteria; kingdom Pseudomonadati; phylum Bacteroidota; class Bacteroidia; order Bacteroidales; family Prevotellaceae; genus Prevotella; species Prevotella sp. AM42-24. The sequence goes on from NZ_QTXV01000011.1 coordinate 7,628, forward strand.
CAGTCGTTTTCCCGCATTGACTCCATTGACTATCATACCCGCTATTTCGCTGATACGGCTATTCGGATATTTCTCTACCACTTCCTGCATATCCTTGATGCAGGCATTGGCGTCACCATCGTTGAGCTTGCTTAATCCACCGATAAACAAGAATTTATCCCTGTTTTCTCCCAGTGGGAAACGCTCGGCAGATATGCGTGCATTGGCCTTAGCCTCTTGGTATCTGTTTGCCTTGAATGCCTCGTAGGTTGCCGCATAAAGAGAGTCTTCTATATGAACACCAAACTGGGCATTTTCTTTGTAGTATGGATCTGTAAGCAATGTTGTCCATTGGCTTTCAGGATATTTCTCCTTCAGTTTCTGTACATAACGTTCTGCCTCTACCGGCATTTCCTTTCGGGAATATAACAGATAGAGGTGGTAATATACATCGTCCATGTGCTCAAAGTCATCAGCATAGTTGTCTTCCAATCTTCTGAGTGCTTTTTCGCTCAAGGAAAGATTATCCAACTTATCCTTGAAGATAACGCCGGAATTCAACAGTCCATCCTCTAACAGCTTGTTGCTGGCTTCTATTTGTTCTTCTGTAAAAGGAATCTGAGCCAGATAATATTCTCGCTTATGTGGATCGTTTTGTGCACTGTCTGTAATCTGTTTCAGAGAATCTTCCTTGATGGCTACATTGGCAAGAGAATCTCTTACTTCGTCTGTCATCTCTTCAGCACCTTGTGGCGCACTGACCACCGTCTTGTTGATGCGTTGCCAGTTATCTACATTTTCTCGTTTGCCCCATAGGCGTTGGAATTGGGTCTTACCCTGACTTACGGCTATAGGGTTGTAGAAATACCAGAGTCCTTTCTGTCCGATATTTCCTGTTGATGTATTGTTGTTCTTGTTCGAATTGTGGTTTCTGTAGGCATTTCCACCGTTTTTTGCTTGTTGACGGTTGCTTTCTTCTTCTGCCAGTTTATTCTTTTCTTCTTTTTCTTTCTTCTTGAGCGCATCTATTACGCGGTCGATGGCTGCATTTCTTTCTTTTTCGCTCATCTTGGCAAGAGCCTGGAGAGAGTCCTGCAGGTGGACAGCTTCTGTATGAGGAACTAATTCATCAAGTATTTTAGAACGTTCTGCAAGAATCTTATAGTCTTTACGGTCTTTATCAAGCAAGCCGATGGCTTCTCCGTAACAGCGTTGGGCATCACTGTATTTTTCCATACCCCAGTACAAGTCGCCTAAATGAAGCAAGAGCACACCTTTCTCAATACCACTGCGTGTCGCCTTGGCATTTCCTTTTTCGTAAGCAGAGATGGCTTGGACGGTATCTTTCTCGTTGAGATAGATGTTACCTATTGCGTAGTATATCTGGTCCAGGTATTCCTTGTTGTTGTCTGATGCAGCCATACGTTTCAGACGGCTGATCATCTGTTTGGCATTTCCTCTGGCCATCACCTCTGTCATGGAGATACGGGCGTTGAATTCCAGTTCGTATGGAGGATTGAGACGTGTGACATGCTTGAAGGCTTTGTAGGCCTCCTGTTTTTTGCCAGTGGCAGCAAGCAACTGTCCTAAGAGGAACCATTCGCGCGCCTTTTGCTTGCGTCGCATCTCGTGCTTGATTACTTTGCGGAGATAGGGAATAGCCTGTTCGAAGTCTCCTGTATGGATATAGTAATCAGCGTATGTATAGTCCCATTCTTTCTGGGCACGCCAGTGAATGCTGTCTCTTTGCATTTTACGGATTACGTCCTCTGCATCATACTGCCATCCTTGTTCGATATAACATTTAGCCAGCCAGGCCCTTGCTCTGCCGTAGATGGCTGGTTGGGTGGAGTAGAGGCGGCTCATATAGGAGAAAGTGGTTGCAGCACTTTCGAAATCGCCTTTGAAAAATTGGGAACGTCCCATCAGCAACCATGCTTTCCATAAGAACGGATTGTATTCCTTACGGCTCAACCATTCAATATCTTTTTCAGTTTTGCGACGGTTTTTGTTCCATTCCGGACGTTTCTTGATACTGTGTTGATGAATCGCTTTCTCACACTTGGTGATGGCTTTCTCATAATTGCCTTTTCCCAGTTCGCGGCTGTTTTTATTGCTTACGGTATAGAGAGGAATCATCTCCGTGAAGTTGTCCTTATTGCCGTTCTCTTTTTCCAATGAACCGTCAATATAGGCTAACGTACCATTATAATAGGTGTTATAACGGGCGTTGAAGGAATGCCACCAGCGGCTCTTCGCTGTATTCTTCTGCGTAGAGCAACTGCCAATACCAATTAGAAGTATAATTGATAATAGGGGAATGATATGTCGGAGATAATTTTGTTTCACTCTTGTATGATTTTAGAATGTTGTCTGCTGATTATCACTTTTTCTCAAGTGACAGCTTGTCTTTATTATACAACTTGTTTTGTAGGGCTTTTATTGTCTTACTGAGCATAAAAACCATGATACTGACAAAAATAATCGTGGCTCCTGATGGAACATTCAGCACATAACTGGCATAGAGTCCGATGATACAGTCTATCCATCCCAGGATGATGCTGGCAAAAATCATCTGCTTATAATTATAGGTGAACAGGTTGGCTGTCATCTGCGGAATTGTCAGCAAACTGATAGCCAGTACGATGCCCACCATTTTCAATGAAGCAACAATCGTCATGGCAATGAGTGTCATCATCAGATATTCTATCGCCGCTACCGGCAAGTGCTGCGAGCGTGCAAAGGTGCTGTCGAAAGCTACACTCTGAATCGGACGGAGGAAACAGGTGAATACGGCGATGGTGATACATGTCAGGATGCCCAATAGCCATAAGTCAGAACCTTCTATCGTCAGGATGCTGCCAAAGAGAAAAGAAGGAAGGTCTGGCATGAAGCCGGGCGTGAGAAAGCAGCAGATAATTCCTACGCTCATTCCCAAGGTCCAGAACATGGCGATGGCAGAATCTTTCCTGACATCTTTTCTGGATGACATCCATTGAACGCCAAATCCGCTCAATATGGCAAAGATCATGGCTGCCAGAATCGGATTGGTACCAGTGAATACGCCAATTCCTATTCCGCCAAATGATGCGTGGGTAATACCCCCGCTGATAAATACCAATCGGCGGGTTACGATATAAGTGCCTATGATTCCACACAGGATGCTTGTAAGGAAGGCGCCCAAGAGGGCATTCTGAAAAAATGTATATTGTAGAATGTTCATTTCCTATAAAATATTCTTTTTCAATCCTCGCTTAAAAAACTGATGACTTCATCTTTCAACTGGTCTGGCAAGTTGATGCCTCTGAGGATGAGGCTTCTGTTCCAGCCAGCCACTTCCTCTGGCTTCATTGTATATAAGACTTCAGCGAATTGTTCAACTTCTTCTTCGGAATAATCATCTGCCGCACGTCCTTTATACGTGTCTAATTCTTCGTCATCATAATATTCTATCTCTTTGGTTGCAGCTTCCATCATGCACTCCTGCTCGCATTTCGTGTTTTCTCCATTACAGGTGTTACACGAAACGCCTTCTTTTAGGGGCTCTTCTTCTCCTTTCCGTTGGGTGAAAAGTCCTATTAGTGCGCTTGCCAGTCCTAAGACAACCAATGCAATAATCAGGTAAATCATTCGATATCTTTTATTGTGATTATTATACCTCGCTGATCTCAAATCCTACTTTTTTCAGGTCTTCCCAGAAATGTGGATAGGATTTGCTTACCACTTCTGGATTGTTGATTTCCAGATAAGGTAACTTGAAGGCAACTGGTGCGAAGGACATGGCCATGCGATGATCCTCATAGGTATCTATGGCTTCGTAGGTTGGTTCGCAGGTTTCGCCATCCCAGATGAGTGTATTGTTGTTCTCGTCTTGAATCACATAGCCTACTTTTCGCAACTCTTTCTTGAGTGCTTCGATGCGGTCGGTTTCCTTGATTTTCAAGCTGGCAAGACCGGTAAACTTGAATTTGATTCCCATCAGACAGCAGCAAACTACAAATGTCTGGGCAAGGTCTGGTGAACCGGTAAAGTCATAATCCAATCGTGGAAGCAGACATCTGTGGGCTTTCAACGTAACGGTTGTCGGTGCGCTGGTATGTATGTTTGCCTTGTCATCTCTATCCTCTGGATTTTGAATGTTCTCAAACTCGGTCTTGACACCCAGAAGGCTGAAGATGTATTTGACGACAGAGTCACCTTGCTTGGAACCATCCATGAGGCCCTCTAATCTGATTTCAGAATCGATATTTCCGTTCAATGCCATCATTTCATACCAATAGGAAGATGCGCTCCAGTCGTTTTCGATCAGATACTTTCTTTCTTGGTATGGCTGAGGTTTTACGACAATTGTGTCCACGTCTGTCCATTCTGCTGAGGCTCCAAATTCGCACATGGTCCACAGGGTGAGGTCGATGTAGGGTCTTGATGCAATTTCTCCTGTAAGTTTGAGTTCCAATCCGTTTTTGAGAATCGGACCGATGAGCAGAAGAGCTGATATGTATTGTGAACTGATGCTTCCTACAACCTCCAGATGACCTCCTTCGAGTGCATGACCTTTGATGCGGAGTGGGGGATAGCCTTCTTTTTCTACATATTCGATGTCGGCGCCTAAATAGCGGAGTGCATCCACCAGAACACCGATAGGACGATTCTTCATCCTTTCTGTTCCTGTAATCGTATGTTCTCCTTCAGTAGCACTGAGGTAGGCTGTCATAAATCTCATGGCAGTACCGGCAGCCTTGATGTCTATCACCTCAGGCATGTTTCTCAAGGCATTGATGATCACTTCTGTATCATCACAATCGCTCAGATTGCATGGCTGAATCTTACCGCCCGTCATGGCATGGATGATGAGGGCTCGATTGCTGATGCTTTTACTGGAGGGCAAGTTGATGGTGGCGTTGAGTGCCTTAGGTGCTTTTATCTTGTATTTCATCTTATTTTTTATTATTTCTGAAATGATGGTGAATCCCATCCTTTATTTTTTGTTAGTACTATGTATTTCTTTTCTGAAAGAAGCTCTTTCCACAGGAATAGCCTTTTCTATAGCCAGACAGATTGGCAAGTCGATATCTTCGTCATTGTCCTGACTTCTTGTACCGTAATTGTCGTTTTTAATCTTTTTCGGACCAGGAATCAGCGGACTGTAATAAAGAACCTGTCTCATGCGGTATTTCTGCTCAGGTGTGAATCTGAAGCTCAAACTTACGGCATAGTCCATGAAATTGTCAGAATCCCATTCCTCTCCCGAATCATTGGAGCGTTTGATGAGTTCTTTCATCACAAGGTCATTACCCGCCTGCTTATGCTGTTCAATATATGAAATCAGCCATCTGTCGTAGGCAGGTTTGTTATAGCTCTTGGTGTCTGTGCAGTAGTCTGTGTCTGTGCAACTTTCATTAGGTTCGCTTCCTGTGTCTGTATCTTTCTCAGCAAACACATGCTTGAGACCTAAATAATGTCCCAGTTCATGAGCCAGTGTGACATTGATGTCCCCAGAATCATAGGTGTATTCTTTGTATCCGTGATCTGCGGCAGTATATCTGGATGACTCTTGGTTGATATAGGAACTGTTGATGGATACGCAGTATTCAAAAGACAAACTGTTCTTATTGATGGCACCTCTTGCGTCCTTCAAACCATCTATTGCGGGATAGCCGTTTTGCTTATAAGGTAGGTTGCTGATGCCAAGCGTTATGCTGTTGTCTTTTGTTTTCTTGAAGTTATACACCATGACGTTGATGTATTCATTCGGGTTCCATATAATCTTATTTTTCTTTTTGGTTTGATTCATGAAACTGTTGCAATCAATAGGATATTCCCCCGAATATTTGATATATTCCACTCCTGGGGTCTTCAGCTTTTTGCCAGATTCATCGTAGAGGGCCAGCTCAAACTGCACATGTATGTTCTCACTTGGCATATCTGCCCCCTCACCAAAGTTATATAATTTCCCTGCATAGAGGTCATTGACATTTTGCAGTATTGTTTTCAGACGGTCGTAAGATACATATTGATTCCTTTTATTGTTTTCATCTACGGCATTTTCATCCTGATACAGTACATGAAAGATTACAGGGAGATGATAGATATAATCGTCTCCTATAATTTCATCACTGTCATGGTCTTGTTCATTGTCTGAATAGAATGGGTCTGGTTCTGACTCTTTACAAGATGAGAAAGTCAGAGCTACCAGAGCAAAGATGATAGATATGTAATACTTCATGCGCATACCTTATTAATATAATAAACCAACTGCAAAAGTACAAAAAATAATCTTTATTCAGTTATAAAATCATTAAAAAGTCCATCTTTTTATTGATAATATGGAAAATAACCTTCTTATTTTGTGTTTTTCCTGATGAACAAACGTATCAAAATCATAGAAAGTTCTACTTTTTGCCTGTTTTTGGTGATAAAATACACCAAAATGTTTGTTATTTTGGTGGTTACCTTTCAAAAGTATATCTTTGATGATATATATTTACAAAATTATACTAACATCAGTAAGTCTGCATTTTTTTATAGATTATAAATGTTATTGGGTCTTAACAATATGTTAGTGAATCGCTGAAAAATTACCATTTTGTAGATTTTAGACTTTACAAAATGTTAGGAATTTATGTTGTAAGTTACAGTTTTGCTGTTTTAAAGCTAAAATTGATTTAAATCAAAAGTAGGTGAAAAAATATAATAAAATTGCGTTAATAAAATATACAACTTATCGTTTTTTTGCCTATCTTTGCATCAGAAAAAGAAAGTAAAACCTAAAAACGTAAAGATATGAAAAGAATAATATTACTCTCTATGATGGTGATGCTGACCATTGCAAGCTTTGGTCGCAAGCACATCGAAAAGGCTACTGTTGTTGCAGATACCATTTTCTATGCTGAAAATATGAGCAACGTAGCAAATGCTAATCAGGCAAGTTACTACAGACTCCTTATGACCACCGGTTCTGGCATCAATAAGAAGGATGTTTTCAAGGATTACTATATGAATGGTAATTTGAGAGCTGAAGGTGGATATAGCTTCATCGATTTAGGAAATGATAGAAATACTGTCTTCAATGGTGAGGTGACCACTTACTATAAGAATGGTAAGGAAAAATGGCACGGCAAGTATGTAAATGGCAAGCGTGAAGGTTACTTTACACTGCAGCTTCGCGAAGGTGGTGTGGCAGTTGTACAGTTCAAGAACGGTAAATCTGTTCACAATTACTTCACTGTAACTCAAAAGGATGGCACAATTGAAAAGAAACCTCTCTCTGAGATTCGTGCTTTCATGTAATATTCGATAAAATCTCTCTTATATAAATTAAAATTTTATGTTGATATGACCAAAAAGGGTTATCGTCCGTGAGGATGGTAACCCTTTATATTTTTGGTATAATCTTGTATGATATGATTCTTGTATTAAATGTCCAGATCAAGTTCTACCGGACAATGATCGCTTCCCATGATGTCTGTGTGTATCTTGGCGTCAGCGATGTTTGTCTGAAGCCTGTCTGATACGAGGAAATAATCAATACGCCAACCGGCGTTCTTTTCTCTTGCCTTAAATCTGTATGACCACCAGGAGTAGGTAACCTGCTCAGGATATTTGTATCGGAATGTGTCTGTGAAACCGTCATTCAGCAATTCGGTCATCTTTTCTCTTTCCTCATCCGTAAAGCCTGCGTTTTTACGGTTGCCTTTCGGATTCTTAATATCTATTTCTTCATGTGCCACGTTCATGTCACCACACACGATAACTGGTTTCTTGGCATCTAAGTTCTTGAGAAATTTACGGAAGTCTGCTTCCCATGTCATACGATAGTCCAGGCGGCGCAGTTCCGTTTGGGAGTTAGGAGTATAAACTGTGATGAGGTAGAATTTCTCATATTCCAGTGTGATAACTCTTCCTTCATGGTCGTGCTCTTCCACTCCCATACCATAGCTTACGCTTAATGGTTGATGCTTGGTATAGATAGCAGTTCCTGAATATCCTTTTTTCTCAGCATAGTTCCAGTAGCTGTTGTATCCTTCAAACGTCAGGTCGAGCTGACCTTCTTGCATCTTGGTTTCCTGCAGGCAGAAAAAATCTGCATCCAATTCTTTGAACTGGTTTTCAAAGTCTTTACCTACGCATGCTCGCAAGCCATTGACATTCCATGATATAAACTTTAACATATTACTTAGTGTTTAATGTTTAGTGCTTAATGTTTGGTGCCCATAAGTAAACACGAAACATTAAGCACTATATATTAGATTCTTTTGCTTTCTCCGCGGAGCAGGTTCATGAACTCCTGTCGTGTATTGAGAGAATTGAATACACCGCTATAATCACTTGTAGTAGTGATGGAGTTCTGTTTTTCCACACCTCTCATCTGCATACACATGTGTTTGGCTTCAATGACCACCATGACACCTTGTGGATTGAGAGTCTCCTGTATGCAGTCCTTGATTTGCTGGGTAAGTCTCTCTTGTACCTGAAGTCGGTGGCTATAGATATCCACTACACGTGCAATCTTGCTCAATCCGGTAATTTTGCCATTTGGGATATAAGCCACATGTACTTTTCCATAGAATGGAAGAATATGATGTTCGCACATAGAGAAGAAATCAATATCTTTGACGATGACCATTTGGTTGTATGTTTCCTCAAAGAGTGCATCAGTCAATACTTTACGGGGATCCTGACTGTATCCGCGGGTTAATATCTGCATAGCCTTAGCTACGCGCATAGGAGTTTTCAAAAGACCTTCTCTTTCAGGATCTTCACCAAGCAGGTTGAGGATTTCTTTGTAATGTGCTGCGAGTTCATCCAAGCCCTCGCGAAATTCTGTTTCTGGATTCATTTTCTAATATTGAACGGTTATTTTTCCCTTGACAAGACAAGCTTGTCGGTAGCCCATAGCTCGGATTTTAGCTAACATCTTCTTAGCTTCTTCTAAAGAGCGGAAGTTACCGATTCTGCATATCCAGCGAGGTGAATAAAAGTGTACATATACAGGCTGGTCTGGAAATCTCATCTTGATGGCATTTCCTGTCTGTTCTGCCTTGAGACGGTCGTTGCGTGAGTTGCCGCCAGCAAAAGCCTGTACTCTATATCCTGTAACCTTGTAGCTGCCACGCATCACTTTCTTGCGCATGTCCACTATAGGTGTCTCTTTTTCTTCTTTTTCTGTGTTTGTCTTTCTGTTCGGACTTTCGTGTGAAACTGTCTTTTCATTGCCAGCTTCGTGGTGCTCTGCCTTTTTTACAGAGTCTGGGAGTGTTTTCTTCTGATTCTCAGAAGTTTTCTTCTGGTTGTCAGGAGTATTGTGTTTTGTTGGGGTTGTAGTTGGGATAGTTTTGTCGTCTTGTGGGATCTTTTTCCCATTGATTAATTCGTCTATAGCCTTGCTTTGGGTCACAGTGACAGTACCTAATCCTGGTGTCTTCTTTTGCAAGTGCTCCAGATAGGTCTGACCATTACTCGAAACAGTGATTCCGAGCATGATAGTAAAAAGTAGGACGAATTGTTTCATAACTTTCTTTTATCGTTTTGTTTATATGTCTAAAATGAAGGAACCATGCCTGTCCCTTTTGGGGGAGGTACAGGCATGGTTATGTGAAAGCAATTACTTCTTCCAAGCGTCGATGATACCCTTGAAATCAGCAGCCTTCAAAGAAGCACCACCGATCAAGCCACCGTCGATGTTTGGCTTAGCGAAAAGCTCAGGAGCATTGCTTGCCTTGCAGCTACCACCGTAGAGGATAGATGTCTCCTCAGCAGCCTCATTGCCATACTTCTCAGCTACGATAGAGCGGATGTATGCCAACATTTCCTCAGCCTGGTCAGAAGTAGCAGTCTTACCTGTACCGATAGCCCAGATTGGCTCGTAAGCAAGGATGATGTTCTTCCAAGCGTCAGCGCTCAAGTGGAATACAGAACCTTCCAACTCTGCCTTAACAACCTCGTTCTGCTTCTCTGCCTCACGCTCCTCGAGAGTCTCACCGCAGCAGAAGATAACCTTCAAACCGTTAGCCAAAGCCAACTCTACCTTCTCCTTCAGGATCTCTGCTGTCTCGCCATAGTACTGACGACGCTCTGAGTGACCGAGGATAACATACTGAGCACCTGTGCTCTTTACCATCTCAGCTGAAACCTCACCAGTGAAAGCACCCTTAGCCTTGTCAGCGCAGTTCTCAGCACCGAGACCTACTACCTCAGAATTCAATACCTGAGCTACAGAAGCCAAGTGGATGAATGGAGTGCAGATTACAACATCACAGTTTGGTTTTTCTGCTACCAATGCCTCGTTGATTTCCTTTGCGAGAGCAACACCGTCTTGCAGGTTCATGTTCATTTTCCAGTTACCTGCTACAATTTTCTTTCTCATTTTCTTTTTCTTTTTAAAAGTTGATAATATTTTATTTGTATCTTCTTTTTCTCTTAACCAGGTTGACCATGCCCATAGGCGGTCTGCAATGGTGAGCAATACCAGTGGCAGTAGGAACCAGAGTACGGTTTGCAGAATTTTCCTTGCCATTCCTTCTGCTGGCAATTTGCCGTATTCGCTCTTTTCCAAAGGTTTGGCGAGCAAATCTTCTGCTGGTAATTCATTATGGCTCCATTTCTGGATGATGGTACCGTTGTGTAGCAGCATCAGTCCCGGATTACTCCTGATCATTGTCTTGAGTGTAGTGGCATCTGTGGTGTAGAATGGGTATTCTGCTCCCGTGATGTTTTGCCACTTGGCGATTTCCTTTTCTGTACTTGCTGTCAGACAGATGAATCGGTAGCCGTGGTCTTCTGCATATTCGTAGATCTGGTCTATCGTACCAAAGTTCGAATCGTCTGCCATAGCCAGGTTGGGCGAGATGAGCAGGAAGGAGTATCCCTTGTCATGGAGAACTTCCTGTGTGATGTCTTCCCCGTTTTTAGTATCTTCTATGCTGAAATCATGGATAGGAGGTACGTAACCTTCTTCGGTTTGTATGGTCTTGGAATCGATAAACTTCCATGTGGAGTCCGGATAGTTATCAATGGTAAATTCTTTCTGTTCGCCATTCTTCTCCAAGATAAAGGTTGTTTCAAACTGTGGCTGCTTGGCACCTTCTGGTATTTCCATGCCTTTCTCGATGTTTGCACCAATGTGGTATGGGCGGAAATCAAAGAGCGGCAAACTCCAGAGACTCCAGGTACTTAGGGTCACAGAAAAGAGTATGGTATAATTAATGACTATCCACTGTGTCGGCTTGGAGATAAACCTGACCATCTGCAGTGGGAATCTCCAGAGTAAGATGGAGATTGCCAAGAGTATGATGTTCTTACCTAAGGTTTCAAAATTGGTCAATTTAATAGCGTCGCCGAAACAACCGCAGTCCTTGACAGGATTTGCGATGGCTATCCACGTAGTGATGAGTGTCATCACCACCATGAATAAAAGTGAAATTTTGGTAGTGAGACGCCTGCGTATGGCAAATAATAAGAAAATGCCAATAGAAAACTCCAATGTGGAAAGAGCAACAGAAGCGGTCAGCGTCATCCAGTCTGGTACGATACCAGATAAACCAAGCGGTTGGAGATAGTCCGTAATCTTATATTGAGTGCCCAATGGGTCTATGGCCTTCACATATCCTGAGAAAATGAAGGTCACTGCAACAATCAATCTTCCTAAGTTGACTGTCAACTTCTTGATAAGATTACTGATACTCACTCTTTATACCTATTTTTATATTGATGATTTATTCTTTTTCCTGCTCTTTCAGTTTGATAGCACCGAAAACGGAATAGTTGATGATGTCCATATAATTGGCATCGATACCTTCTGAAACTAAAGTTGCACCATGAATATCTTCGATTTCTTTCACGCGTTGTATCTTGGTGAGAATAAAATCAGTATAGCTGCTTACTCTCATAGATCGCCACGCTTCGTCATAGTCGTGATTCTTCTTCAGCATCAATTCCAAAGCTTCCTTGGCATGCTGGTCATAGAGCTCCATTGCTTCATCGGCTGTCATATCCACCTCATCTACAAACCCTTTTTCCAATTGTATGATTCCTACAATACCATAATTGATAAGTGCGATGAACTCCGGGCGAATACCTTCACCTACCAAGGATTCTTTCTTGATTTCAAGCGAGCGGATGCGTTTCGCCTTGATGTATAGTTGGTCGGTAAGGGAAGATGGGCGCAAGATTCTCCAAGAAGCTCCATAATCATGCAACTTCTTTTGGAAAAGGGTGCGACACTCTACCATTACGTCCTTAAACTGCTGTTCTGTTTTTGATAATTCTGCCATATTATTTTCGAAAATCGCTGCAAATTTACGCATTTATTATGAAATAGCCAAATAATTATTTTGTATTTTACATAATTTGCAGTAACTTTGAATAAGTTACGCTGCATCTTAACAATAAAAACAAAAAAAATCTTTTTTTATTTTGTATTGTCTTCAATTTGCAGTAACTTTGCACCCCGAAAAGAAAAAATAATGAGAAATTTATCCAATGCCGAACTGGCGCAAATATTAGACAAAGATATATTCCATAAGATTTCTGATGCAGCGGATTCGTTGCATCTGGAGTGTTATGTGGTAGGTGGTTATGTACGTGATCTCTTTCTGGAGCGTCCTTCCAACGATATTGATGTCGTAGTGGTGGGAAGTGGTATCCAGGTTGCTTCTGAATTGAAAAAGATGCTTGGCAAAAAGGCGCATCTTTCTGTGTTCCGTAATTTTGGTACTGCACAGGTGAAGTATAAAGATACAGAGGTGGAGTTCGTGGGAGCCCGTAAAGAAAGCTATCAGCGTGATTCTCGTAAACCGATTGTGGAGGACGGAACATTAGAGGATGATCAGAATAGGCGTGATTTTACCATCAATGCCATGGCTGTTTGTCTGAATAAAGAAAGATTTGGCGAACTGGTAGATCCTTTTGATGGTGTATATGATATGGAAGATGGCATCATTGCTACACCACTGGATCCAGATATTACTTTTTCCGACGATCCGCTTCGTATGATGCGTTGCGTCCGTTTTGCTACCCAGCTTAATTTTCAGATAGAGCCGGAAACTTATGAGGCTTTGAAGCGAAATGCCGACCGTCTGAAGATTATCAGCGGCGAACGCATTGCTGATGAATTGAATAAGATTATGCTCGCTAAGCATCCAAGTTCCGGTTTCTATTATTTGAAGGATACGGGGTTGCTCGAATTGATTATTCCTGAACTGTGTGCACTTGATAAGGTGGAAACCCGCAACGGGCGTGCTCATAAAAACAACTATGATCATACAATGGAGGTTCTGGAGAATGTCTGCAAACATTCTGATAATCTCTGGCTTCGCTGGGCTGCTCTGCTGCATGATATAGGAAAACCTAAGAGTAAGCGTTGGGACAACAGTATTGGTTGGACTTTCCATAACCATAATAATATAGGAGCTAAGATGATTCCTTCTATGTTCCGCAGGATGAAGTTGCCTATGGATGCCAAGATGAAATACGTGCAGAAACTCGTAGAACTCCACATGCGTCCTATCGTGATAGCTGATGAGGAGGTGACAGACAGTGCTGTACGTCGCCTGATGAATGATGCTGGAGATGATATCGATGATCTGATGACGCTCTGTGAAGCTGATATTACCAGCAAGAACCATGTACGTAAGCAGAGATTCCTCGATAATTTCAAAATGGTGCGTGAGAAACTTGTTGATCTGAAGGAAAGAGACTACAAACGTTTGCTCCAGCCATGTATCGATGGTAACGAAATCATGGAGATTTTCCATCTGAATCCTTGCCGTGAGGTAGGACTTCTCAAACAGGCTTTGAAAGATGCGGTACTTGATAATAAGGTGCAGAACGAGCGGGAACCTTTGATGGAATTGCTCATGAAAAAGGCTGCTGATATGGGGTTGAATGTATAAAAGATATGGGTTTATATATAAAAATAATAGGCTTGTACAGATAAAAAGCAAAATAGTCCTTACGAATAATCGGTGGGGACTTTTTTGTTTAATTTATAAGAAAACTATAAATACTGAATAATTTTTGTTAAAAAGATAGGTGGTAAGTGACAAGTTTGCCATATTATTAGTAATTTTGCACAGTCAAAACTTAAAGGAATCTTAGAGTTTCCCAAAAAGACTACGTCATTCAGGATGTTTTGGCGGAGGTAGTGAGGCATGTGAGCCTTGCTTTTTATATTTAAAGGTAATAATCATTATAATAATATAAATAGGTATGAAAATTAAAAACGTTTTGTTCGTTGCAGCAGTTTGTGTTCTTGCTGCGTTGACGTCATGTGGTGGAAGTAAGAAGGGCGGTCTGCCTAACTTCGGCGACGATGAGTTCGCTGTGGCTACTATCGGTACTTCCAGTGCAGCATTGCAGACTACCTATCCTGCTACCATCAAGGGTATTCAGGATGTAGAGGTGCGTCCTAAGGTTTCTGGCTTCATTACAAAGGTTTTTGTACATGAGGGTCAGACAGTATCTGCAGGTCAGGCTTTGTTCTCTATTGATAGCGAGACTTATCAGGCTGCAGTTCGTTCAGCTGCTGCCGCAGTCAATACTGCTAAGGCACAGGCTAACACAGCTAAATTGACTTACCAGAACAACAAGAAGTTGTATGATAGCAAGATTATCGGTGAATATGAACTTTCTACTGCTGCCAATAGCTATGCAACCGCTAAGGCTCAGGTAGCTCAGGCAGAGGCTGCTCTGGCTTCAGCTCGCGAGCAGTTGGCTTGGTGTACCGTTACCAGCCCTTCTGCAGGTGTTGTAGGTAGCCTTCCTTTCAAGGTGGGTGCTTTGGTTAGCGCTTCTGGCCAGGCTTTGACTACCGTTTCCAATATCAGCACTATGGAGGTGTTCTTCTCACTCTCTGAGTCTCAGATCTTGAGCATGTCTAAGACCAGTGGTAGTGTTCAGGCAGCCATTGCTGCGTTCCCAGCTGTTAAGCTGCAGTTGGCAGACGGTTCTATCTATAATCACCCGGGTAAGGTGGTTAAGATGAGTGGTGTCATCGATGCTACTTCCGGTTCTATCTCTCTCATCGCTCACTTCGCTAACCCAGAGAAGTTGCTGAAGAGTGGTGGTGCAGGTTCTATCGTGGTTCCTAACGATCATAACAGCGCTATCGTTATCCCTCAGGAGGCTTGCTCTCAGGTTCAGGATAAGATCTTCGTTTACATCGTAACCAAGGATAACAAGGTGAAGTATTCTGAGATCAAGGTAAATCCACAGGATGATGGCAAGAACTATATCGTAACTGCAGGTCTTCATGTAGGCGATCGTATTGTTTTGAAGGGTATTACCAAGTTGACCGATGGTCAGCAGATCAAGCCTATCACTCTGGAGCGCTACAATCAGAAGATTGCTGAGGCTGCCAAGTTGGCTGAGTCTCAGGATAACGCTCATGCCTTCGCTACTGCTATGGGCGGAAAGAAGTAATATATAATAAGGTATAAAGAAAAATAGTAAATTATGTCATTTACAAACTTTATAAAACGCCCGGTACTTTCGACGGTGGTTTCCATCTTCTTCGTCTTGCTGGGTATTATCGGCTTGGTATCGCTGCCTATCGAGCAGTATCCGAATATCGCGCCGCCTACCATCGAGGTACATGCTACCTATACGGGTGCAGATGCCCAGACGGTGTTGAACTCAGTCGTTGCTCCGCTGGAGGAAAGTATCAACGGTGTGGAGAACATGACTTACATGACCTCTTCTGCGTCTAGCTCTGGTATGGAAATCACCGTTTACTTCAAGCAGGGGTCTGACCCTGATATGGCTGCGGTGAATGTACAGAACCGTGTGTCTCAGGCACAGTCTCTGTTGCCTGCTGAGGTTACCAAGGTGGGTGTCACCGTTACCAAACGTCAGAGTTCCAACGTTATCATGTTTGCTCTGACCACAGACGATGGCCGTTACGACGACCAGTTTGTTACCAACTACGCCCTGATCAACGTCATTCCTCAGTTGAAGCGTATCAATGGTGTGGGTGATGTGCAGAGCCCTTCTACCCGTAACTACTCTATGCGTATCTGGTTGAAGCCAGAGAAGATGAAGGAGTTCGGACTGGTTCCTTCTGATGTTTCTCAGGCTTTGGCAGAGCAGAATATCGAGGCTGCCCCTGGTAGCTTTGGTGAAAGCTCTGATATGCAGTATGAATATACCTTGCGCTACAAGGGTCGTTTGAAGACTCCAATGGAGTATGAGAACATCCTTATCAAGAGCAATACTTCCGGTCAGACTCTCCGTCTGGGCGAAGTTGCCAAGATTGAGTTGGGTGGTTTGCAGTATAACGTAAACCTGCTCAATGATGGTCAGCCTGCCGTGCTGGGTATGGTTCAGCAGATTGCCGGTTCCAACGCTACCCAGATTGCCAGCGACGTAAAGAAATCGCTTGATGAACTGGAGAAGAGTTATCCTCCAGGGTTGAAGAATGTCATCCTGATGGATGTTACCGAGTTCTTGTTCGCATCTATCGAGGAGGTTATCTTCACCTTGATCATCACCCTGGTACTGGTGTTCATCGTAGTGTATATCTTCTTGCAGGACTTCCGTTCTACGCTGATTCCTATGATTGCCGTGCCTGTGGCTTTGATCGGTACGTTCCTCTTTCTCTGGATCTTCGGATTCTCCATCAACCTGCTTACGCTGTCCGCCCTTCTGCTGGCGATTGCGATTGTGGTCGATGATGCCATCGTGGTGGTCGAGGCGGTTCACGCCAAGCTCGATCAGGGTTACAAGAGTGCTTTGACAGCAGCTATCGATGCGATGAACGAAATTTCCAGCGCCATTATCTCTATTACATTGGTGATGTCTGCCGTGTTCGTTCCTGTATCATTCATCGGTGGTACTTCCGGTTACTTCTACCGTGAGTTCGGTGTAACCATGGCTGTATCTATCGTTATTTCGGCTATCAATGCGTTGACCTTGTCTCCTGCACTTTGTGCCGTATTGCTGAAGCCTCACGAGGAGGGTCACGAGAAGAAGATGTCTTTCATCGACCGATTCCACGCTGGATTCAACTATCAGTTTGATAAGATTACCAATAAGTATAAGGGTGGTGTCAAGTGGGTTATCAACCACGGTGTCATCGCTGGTAGCCTCGTGGCTGTCAGTATCGTAGGCTTGGTTGCCCTGATGGGTACTACCAAGACGGGTCTGGTGCCTGATGAGGATACCGGTACTATCTTCGCTTGTATCTCTACAGCTCCAGGTACTTCTCAGGAACGTACTTCCGAGGTGGTTAAGCAGGTAGATAAGATGTTGGCCAACAACCCAGCCATCGCAACCCGTAACGCCATCATGGGTTATAGCTTTATCGGTGGTGCCGGTTCTAACCAGGGTACCATCATCGTAAAGCTGAAGCCATTCGAGGAGCGTCCGGGTGGATTCTTCCACCGTATCAAGGAGGCTTGTACAGGTGGCGGTATTGAGGCATTGTTTGTCAACCCTATGGAATATACTTCTGTTTTGGGTATGATCTACAAGCAGACTGCTGCCATCAAGGATGCACAGGTTCTTGCCTTCGCTCCACCTATGATTTCCGGTTTCTCTGTACAGAATGGTATCACCATGACTATGCAGGATAAGACTGGTGGTGACTTGAACAAGTTCTATGATAATGTGAAGAAGTTCCTGTCTGAGTTGAACAAGCGCCCTGAGATTCAGACCGCTCAGACTCAGTACAACCCTAACTATCCTCAGTATATGGTGGATGTAGATGTTGCCAAGACCAAGCAGGCTGGTATCTCTCCATCAACAGTATTGTCTGTAATGCAGGGTTATCTCGGTGGTCTCTACGCATCTAACTTCAATGCCTACGGTAAGCTCTACCGTGTGATGATTCAGGCTGGTCCTGAGAGTCGTATGCGTCCAGACGATCTGAGCAAGATTTATGTACGTTGTGCAGATGGTACCATGTCTCCAGTAAGCGAGTTCGTGAACTTGAAGAAGGTTTATGGTCCGTCTAACATCACACGATTCAACCTGTTTACCTCTATGGATGTATCTGTAACGCCTAACAGCGGTTACTCTACCGGTGACGGTATGAAGGCGATTGCTGAGGTTGCCAAGGAGACATTGCCAGAAGGCTACGGCTATGAGTACTCAGGTTTGACCCGTTCTGAGGCTGAGTCCAGCAACTCTACAGGTTTGATCTTCGCACTCTGTATCGTATTCGTTTACCTCATCTTGAGTGCCCAGTACGAGAGTTACATCTTGCCATTGTCTGTAGTATTGTCTATCCCATTCGGTTTGGCAGGTGCGTTCATCTTCACCAACCTCTTCGGTCACTCTAACGATATCTACATGCAGATTTCGTTGATTATGTTGATCGGTCTGTTGGCTAAGAATGCCATCCTTATCGTACAGTTCGCCCTCGAGCGTCGTCGTACGGGTATGGCTATCAAGTACTCAGCTATCCTGGGTGCCGGTGCCCGTCTCCGTCCTATCCTGATGACCTCTCTGGCGATGGTTATCGGTCTGTTGCCTCTGATGTTCGCATCAGGTGTAGGTAAGAATGGTAACCAGACCCTGGGTGCTGCCGCAGTAGGTGGTATGTTGATTGGTACTATCTGTCAGATCTTCGTGGTTCCTGCTCTCTTCGCAGTCTTCCAGTGGTTGCAGGAGAAGTTGACCCCAATGAAGTTCGAGGACGAGATGAACGAGGAAGTAGCTGCCGAATTGGAGCAGTATGCCAACGCCGCTCACGAAATGAAGGGTATCGAGAAGAAGTAATAACGCAATGTAACTTCAAAGGAAACAATGAAAAAGAATTTAAATATCATCATATTGGGTCTCGCAGCGCTCTCTCTGAGCAGCTGCAAGACTCTCTACGGAAAGTATGAACGTCCGGATGTGAAGACCAGCGGTATCGTTCGCGATGTAGCTTCTGATACAGATACTTTGGCTGTAAAGGACACTACTACCTTCGCCAACATCCCTTGGCGCAGTGTCTTCACCGACCCTCAGCTCCAGTCAATCATTGAGAAGGGATTGAACAACAATGTCAACCTGCTCAATGCGGCTTTGAACGTGAAGATGGCAGAAGAGCAGTTGAAGTGTGCCAAGTTGGCCTTCGTGCCTGCCTTGTCTTTCTCTCCACAGGGAACTATCGCTTCTTGGGATGGCAACGCTGCTACCAAGACTTACAGCTTGCCTGTTACAGCCAGTTGGATGGTTGACCTCTTCGGCAACCTGCTCTCTCAGAAGCGCAGTGCTCAGATGGCTCTTCTTCAATTGAAGGATTATCAGGTATCTGTAAAGACCAACCTCATCGCCAACATCGCCAACATGTATTATACCTTGTTGATGCTCGATAAGCAGGTGGAGTTAGTTAATAATATGGAAGGTTTGACCAAGGATACTTGGGAGACGATGAAGGTATTGAAGGATACCAAGATTGGTTATCGTGGTACTTCTGTTCAGGCTGCCGAGAGTAATTACTATGCTGTGTTGACTCAGAAGACCGACCTGATGCGTCAGATTCGTGAAACTGAGAATTCCTTGAGCCTTCTTATTGGCGACCAGGCTCATTCCATTGCCCGTGGCAAGCTGGAGAATCAGAGCCTTCCTGCAACATTCTCTACCGGTGTAGGCATCCAGTTGCTCAACAACCGTGCTGATGTTCATGCAGCCGAGATGAACTTAGCTCAGTGCTTCTATGGCGTAGAGACTGCCCGCAGCAAGTTCTATCCATCTATCACCATCTCTGGTACAGGTGCATTCACCAACTCTGGTGGTATGGGCATCGTGAATCCAGGTAAGTGGTTGCTTTCTGCAGTTGGCTCATTGGTTCAACCTATCTTCCAGAATGGTAGAATCATCGCAGGATTGAAAGTGGCTAAGATGCAGTATGAACAGGCTTACAATACTTGGCAGGATGCCGTACTGAAGGCTGGTAGCGAAGTAAGCAATGCCCTCGTGCTCTACAACTATTCTGATGAGAAGAGTAAGGTGGAGGCAAAGCGTATCACCGTACTTGAGCAGAATGTAGAGGACACACGTAAGTTGATGTCAGAGGCTGGTGGTTCTTACCTTGAGGTAATCCAGGCACAGTCTTCGCTGCTCAACGTACAACTTTCTAAGGTAGCTGATGACTTCTACAAGATGCAGGCAGTAGTAAATCTCTACTATGCATTGGGTGGAGGTGCTAAGTAATGTTAAATGTTAAATGTTAGATTATTATGGCTAGTATAATAAGTCCAAAAGCAGAGGTTTCTCCAAAAGCTAAGATTGGAGACAACTGCAAGATCTATCCATTCGCCTATATTGAGGACGATGTGGTCATCGGCGACAACTGTACCATCTATCCATTTGTGAGTATCATGAACGGTACTCGCATGGGTAATAATAATAAGGTATTCCAGGCAGCCGTTATCGCTGCCCTCCCACAGGATTTCAACTTTACCGGTGAGGAAAGTGAGGTAGTGATTGGCGACAACAATACCATCCGTGAGAACGTGGTTATCAACCGTGGTACTCACAAGGGTGGCAAGACCGTTCTGGGCAACAACAACTTCCTGATGGAAGGTGCCCATATCTCTCACGATACCGTAATCGGCAACGGTTGCGTATTCGGTTATGGTACCAAGATTGCAGGCGACTGCGTGATTGGTAACGGTGTCATCTACTCAACATCTGTAGTAGAGAATGCCAAGACCCGAGTAGGCGATTTGGCAATGATTCAGGCAGGTACTACCTTCTCTAAGGATATTCCTCCTTATATCATTGCTGGTGGAAAACCTGTGAAATATGCAGGCCCTAACACCATCATCATGGAGGCTGCTGAAGTTACCGAGAAGGTTCGCAAGCATATTGCGAATGCCTACCGATTGGTATTCCATGGTCAGACATCCCTCTTTGATGCCATCAACCAGATCAAGGATCAGGTGCCAGATGGTCCGGAGATTCAGAATATTATCCAGTTCCTGGAGAGTTCTGAGAAGGGTGTTATCACCAAGATGTAAGTTTATTCTCTCTTAAATGTAATAGATGAGCTTTGTTTTCATGACGAAGCTCTACTTAAAATCGGTAAAATTTAAAGTCATACCTATTTGAATTTTACTCCGTATGTAGAAAGGACTGGCCGTGAGGTCGGTCCTTTTCCCTGTTTGGTATGTTTCTTCATCCTCCGGACTGAAACACTGTGAATTTACGTGAAATTCATTGATGTTTCCCAAAAATACTTATTAATAACTGTTAAAGGTTCGTTTATGTCCTTATTTTTTTGTTACTTTGCACAAAATTTGGTGTATTATACCCTTTTGTAAAATGAGAAAGAAACAATATAAGCCAAGCAATCATCGTGGATTGCAGATGGTCACTTTATGTATAAGTACCTCTATGGTACTCGTTTTGTTGGGTTTTGTCATCTTTTCGGTCCTCATGGGTCGAAACTTGTCGTCGTATGTCAAGCAGAATCTTGTAGTAACGGTGATGTTTGAACAGGATATGACTAATTCAGAAGCTGTTCAGATGTGCAAAACCTTAAAGGCTCGTCCTTTTGTGAACAACTTGAATTATATCTCCAAGGAACGCGCTCTGAAGGAGGCTACCCGCGATTTGGGTGCAAATCCAAGCGAGTTTGCAGGTGTAAACCCATTCCAGCCTTCTATAGAAATCACAACCAAGGCCGATTATGCAAATAATGATTCCCTGAAATGGATTTCCAAGGAATTGAAGGCGTATCCGAGAGTTACCGAGGTTTCTTATCAGCATGATTTGATAGAAAAAGTAAATGAATCTTTGGCTAAGATAAGTTTAGGTTTGCTGATTGTTGCTGTGTTGTTGACATTCATCTCTTTCTCGTTGATCAACAATACGGTAAGATTAGGTATCTATGCACGTCGCTTCTCGATACATACAATGAAGTTAGTAGGTGCTTCATGGAATTTTATTCGTGCTCCTTTTATTCGCAGAGCAATTTTGATAGGTCTGTTATCTGCATTCTTAGCTGATGCATTCTTAGGAGGATGTATCTATGCTTGGTATCTGAACGAACCAGAATTGCTGACCGTTCTCGGTTGGGAAGAACTTGCCATCACAGGTGGAGCGGTATTCCTCTTCGGAATCATTATCACTTCATTGTGTGCAAGCATCTCTGTCAACAAGTTCCTGAAGATGAAGGCTGGCGATCTTTATAAGATTTAAATTCAACATTAAACTATTATATATTCATGGATAGAAGAAATTTGGCATTTGATAAGGTCAACTTTATCTTGTTGGCCATCGGTATGGCTATTGTCATCTTAGGTTTTCTCCTGATGAGCGGTGCAGGCTCTAATGAGAATACTTTCGATATGGACATCTTTAGTACTCGTCGTATAGTGGTAGCTCCTACAGTTACACTGATAGGTTTTCTGTCTATCATTTATGCAGTCATTCGTAAACCAAAAGATAAATAACAAATGAATTGGATTGAAGCTTTGGTCTTGGGTCTTATCCAAGGTCTTACCGAATATCTGCCAGTGAGCAGTAGTGGTCATCTGGCTATCGGTGCACATCTCTTCGGCATCAATGGAGAGGATAACCTGACTTTTACAATTATGGTGCATGTGGCTACTGTGTTGAGTACATTGGTCATTCTATGGAAAGAAATCGACTGGATATTGAAAGGACTCTTCAAGTTTCAGATGAATGAGGAGACAAAGTATGCCCTTAATATCGTTATCTCTATGATTCCTGTTGGTATCGTAGGTGTATTTTTCAAGGATCAGGTAGAAGAAGTCTTTGGCTCAGGTCTGCTCATCGTTGGCTGCATGCTCATCGTGACAGCTATCCTCCTTACGTTCTCTTACTTTGCAAAACCACGTCAGAAGGAAAATATCAGCCCTCTGCATGCTTTCATCATTGGTCTTGGACAGGCACTTGCTGTTTTGCCTGGTCTGTCACGCTCTGGTACTACCATTGCTACGGGTCTTTTGCTCGGCGATAAGAAGGAGAAGATGGCACAGTTTTCATTCTTGATGGTGATTCCTCCTATCTTGGGTGAGGCATTGCTCGACCTGTTGAAGGGGCTGAAGGGCGAAGAGGCATTGGGCGGTATTGATGCCTTCCCTATGCTTGTAGGTTTTATAGCAGCATTTGTATCTGGTTGTCTGGCTTGTAAGTGGATGATCAACATCGTAAAGAAGGGTAAACTGGTGTATTTCGGTATCTATTGTGCTATCGCCGGTGCAGTTACCATTATCTGTTCATTAATGTAATATATGGATTTCAGAAAAGGAGAAATTATAGCTATCGACAAGCCTTATCGGATGTCGAGCTTCGGAGCTTTGGCGCATGTACGCTATCTGCTCAGCAAGAAACTTGGCTTCAAGGTAAAGATAGGACATGCTGGTACGCTTGACCCCCTTGCTACTGGTGTCCTGGTGCTTTGTACAGGTAAATGTACCAAGCAGATAGAGCAGTTGCAGACTCATACCAAGGAATATACGGCTACGCTCCAACTTGGTGCCACTACGGCAAGTTATGACATGGAGCATTCTGTAAATCATACTTATCCTACTAAGCATATCAACCGAGAACGGGTAGAGGAAGTCTTGAAGCAGTTTGTCGGTGAAATACAGCAGGTTCCACCTACCTATAGTGCGGTAAAGGTGAATGGTGACCGCTCTTATGCCTTGCGACGTGCAGGTGAAGAGGTTCAGTTGAAGCCAAAGACTGTTAGGGTGGATGAGATAGAGTTGACCGACTATGATGATGAGCAGAAAACTGCAAGCATCCGTGTTGTCTGCGGCAAGGGTACTTATATCCGTTCGCTGGCCCGTGATATCGGTAGAGCCCTCGATAGTGGTGCTTTCCTGACAGCTCTTCGTCGTACCAAGGCAGGAAGTTTCTCGGTAGAGAACTGTATAGACTTCGACCGTTTCCAGGAATGGCTTGATGCACAGGAGTTGGAGGATAGTATCCTAGACAACAATCAACCGGCTTCTCATAAAAAGAATCATAAGTAATAATCAGAAAGGAGAAAAATATATAACATGAAACTATCACAATTCAATTTTAAATTGCCAGAGGCACAGGTTGCACTCTATCCACATAAGGCAAAGCGTGTCGTAAAAACAGCTAACGGTGAGCGTACTTTCGAAGTGACTCGTCGTGATGAATCTCGTCTGATGGTTCTTCACAAAAAGTCAGAGAAGATCGAAATGTACAAGAAGGATGCCGAAGGCAATGACATGGTCGATGCTGAGGGCAATCCTGTATTCTTGCAGTTTAAGGACATCGTCAACTATTTCGATGAGGGTGATACCTTTATCTTCAATGATACGAAAGTTTTCCCTGCTCGTCTCTATGGTACCAAGGAGAAGACTGATGCCAAGATAGAGGTGTTCCTGCTTCGCGAGTTGAACCAGGAAATGCGTCTCTGGGATGTATTGGTAGAACCAGCCCGCAAGATTCGTATCGGCAACAAGTTGTTCTTTGACGATGTGAACGAGATGGTAGCCGAGGTAATCGACAATACTACCAGCCGTGGCCGTACCCTTCGTTTCCTTTATGATGAGGATGGTCAGCACGATGTATTCAAGCGTTCTTTGTTTGCTCTGGGTGAGGCTCCATTGCCACGCTATATTATTGACAAACGCGAGAACCACCATGCTACCGAGGAAGATATGGATGACTTCCAGTGTGTATTTGCCGAGAAGGAAGGTGCTGTTACTGCACCTGCTACTGGTCTTCACTTCTCACGTGAGTTGATGAAGAAACTGGAGATTTGTGGCATTCAGCCAGCTTTCATTACCTTGCATTGTGGTTTGGGTAACTTCCATGAGATTGAGGTGGAGGACCTCACCAAGCACAAGATGGATTCTGAGCAGATGATTATCGGCAAGGAGTGCTGTGATCTTGTCAATCAGACCAAGTTGGCTGGTCACCATGTATGTGCTATCGGTACCAGTGTGGTCAAGGCTACTGAGTCTGCTGTCGGTACTGACGGTATGTTGAAGGAGTTCGATGGTTGGACCAATAAGTTCATTTTCCCTCCTTACGATTTCGGTCTCGCAGACTGTATGGTTGCCAATTTCTATCATCCAGAGTCACCGCTCATGATGAGCACAGCTGCTTTTGGTGGTTATGACCTCGTCTATAGTTGCTACAAGAAGGCAGTGAAGAATGGATATATGTTCGGCTGCTTCGGCGACTCCCTTTTGATTTTGAACGATTAAGCCTATATCATGCACAAAGTATATTTGAGCTTAGGTACGAATTTGGGCAATAGAAAGCGCAATATTCGTGAGGCTATTGAAAAGATAGAAGAGCTGGTTGGTGTGGTAGAGCGCCAGTCAGCTCTTTATGAAACCAAGCCTTGGGGTTTTTCCTCTCCCAATGATTTTATCAATGCCTGTGTACTGGTGGATACCATATTGGCTCCTCGCCAACTTCTTGAGGCTACGCAGAAGATAGAGTGCGAGATGGGCAGGGTAGGTAAGTCTGTGGATGGTGAATACCATGATCGTATTATTGATATTGACATATTGATATATGATGATTTAAAAGTGAATGAACCAGATCTCGTTATTCCCCATCCTTTGATGGAGGAGCGAGAGTTTGTCATGATCCCTTTGAAGGAAATCTTGCAGCTTCCACTGAATGACGATGCAAAGATAGGATAAATTTTTTCGGCAATGTCGTTTAATGTCGTTTAATGTCATTTAATGTCACGATAAAGTTGAAAAAAGTCATTTGAGATAGGTAAACAAGTCATTTGAGATAGGTAAACAAGTCATTTGAGATGGGTAAACAAGTCATTTGAGATGGGTAAACAAGTCATTTGAGATCATCAAATAAGTCATTTGTTTTTTGAGTTTCTTATTCTCTCAGTTTTTTGTAATACATTTTTTCAAAAAAAGGTAATCCCTTGGTGAACCCTAAGTAGATAGTGAAGGTATTTTCCTACTTTTATAGGGAAATAAGGTATAAATAAGGGTAATATAACTACCTGATTATCATTTCTTTATATTCTTTATTACGCGCTGTCTATATATATATGATAAGTATAGGGTTCACCTATGATCCCAAAAGGTGAACCCTGCCCAAAAGGGTTCACCCTATAAAATGGCATTACTCTTCGTATTACATTTTTAAAAATTTCTTATTATCTCTTTATTTTTTTTAGAAAAAATTTGGAGGTCTCGTTTTTTTATTATACATTTGCAGATGTATTCTATGTTGATAATGTTAGATGAAACTTAAACATGTGCATTCTGCATGGATACACCACTTTTTGAATAAAAGTAAATGGTCACTTTGATTAAAGGACAAAACGTAGGAGAAAAATCTCCTCTATGTGGCATACCTTCTGTTGCTACGTCTCCCTGTTGGCTACAAAATGGGGTGACCCCCAACTATGTTGTAAAGCAAAGTGCTAATCTCTCTACACTTCAGTGTGTAATTTCTATATGGACCGCCTTTTCTGCATATATATGCAGAAAAGGCGGTTAGTTTTTTTGTGTAAGTAATAAAAGATAATAACTGTGAGTATTAATAGTGAAGCGATGGTTTGGTTCTTGATGCGAGCTGCTTATGGACAAGAACAAAAGGCGCAAGAGTTTTTAGAAGCTAAAGGAATAGAGACTTTCTTACCTTTGCAGGAACATTGCTTTGTGCGAGACGGAAAGAGAGTGAAGAAGATGCAATCCTTAATACCCAACTTCTTGTTTGTAAAAAGCACTGAAAATGAGATGAAAAAATATATAGGAAAGCATCCTGTAGATTTTCTGCATCATTATTATGTGCCTCATAAGGATAATTCAGGGAATGCCATTGGGACTAAAGGCATCAAGCCATTAGTAATCCCTGATGAACAGATGGCTGCTTTCCAGCAATGGTATGCTATCCGTGATGATAATAAGCTCTTTATAGCCGATGATAAGATGCATTTCACTAAGGATCAGCAAGTGAAAGTGATTGGTGGAAAGTTCGCGGGTATGTGTGGCCGTGTGTGTCATATTAAGGGTCAATCGCGAGTCGGCATCGTCATCAGCGGTGTCGGCATCATCTTCACTGCTTATATTCCTAAAGGTATGTTGGAGGTGCTCTAAATAAAATCAGGTATGTGTTTTAAATTTAAAATGATAGGATTATGAATAAAGTTATTCAAAATTTTGGAGTGATATTCTCCTTGCTGATGTTTACTAATGTAAGTTTATCAGCTCAGACAAATAGGATATCTGTGAAAGTGCCGGATTTTAAGCGTTTTGTTATTGTTACTCAGGACAATGTAAATCTGCGTCGTACTCCAAGTGTAAATGGAGGAAAACTGATGCAATGGGAATCTGACGATGGCTCTTTCGATACATACTGCAAAATCTATTATGCAGATACGGAAGCGAGTCTTTATCGACCAAACTCTCGTACTGGGGCAAGAGTGTCTGCTTATCATCCTTTGAAAGATGCTGTCTTGCCAGTTAATCCTAATCAATTGGAACCACAGAATGGATGGTATCAAGTCGGAGTTACCGCACAAGCTTATGCAGGAAATCCTGATAAGGCTAATGCTAAGTTGGCTTGGGTGAAATCAGATTTCTGTAAAGTGATTGATGTTGATCTGAATGCGAATCCTTCTCGATTTACGTTTCCACGTTATGTCTATTTTGATACCGAACGGGAAGAAAATGTTCCGGGACCAAATGTGACGAAAGGTGAGGGTGTTAGACGAACTAATGGCGTTTATACGAATCTCACATATTTCGTATCGCCAAGCCCAGATGGAAATAGTGTTTTGGTAACAGTACCAATTCTTTCTGAACATTTCCTTTATGTAGCACGTGTAAGCATGGAGGTGACATATGATTCAGAGCAAAAGGCATCGGTTGAACTTCATGAAGAAGAGGATGATATGGGAGAAGGTTTACCTTATCTCAGACTGACAACCAATACGGACAATCAGAAGGCAAAGGTTGCTGCCGATTATGTCATGAAAATGTATGATGGCTTGTTTGGAAAGGTTGTCAAATGTTTGTTCCCTGATAGTAAGATACCTACGGATGAAGTTTATTTCATGACAACGGAAGGACAATGTTTGTCGTTTGGTTACGATCCAAACATATCAGGTGTTATTCCTGCCAAGAACAGAGGCATGTCTCTGCAACTAACGATTAAAAGCTCTTCTATAGGGGTTAATTCAACAAAGTAAAAGTAATTTATTATTGCATTATGGTTAAACAATATCTATTATTGCCAACAATGGTTTTGTCAATCGTATTGGCTTCGTGTGGTAATCCAAAGAAGACTTCCCCAAAGGAAGTGGATGGAGTGGAAACTTCTGATACGATTAAAGAGGCATCCGAAGCAGCTAAAGATATGCCGGAGTGTGTCTTTACAGAAACGGGTTATGGAGTGGTTCAATTGAATGGTAAGTTATCCAAACTTCCAAAAGCATATGAGAACCTTTATACCAATTTCGTTGTCTCTACAAACCCAGATACCCAGTTGAAAACCTATTCTTTGTACAATGGTGAAGAATTGGTAGCAGCTGCAGAAGGCTATGCTGATAGTGACCAAATAATTACTATCCGTATTTTCTCCGATAAGATTACGGTCAAGTGTGAGAATGGTAAAACAATGAAAATCGGCATGAAGGTTGCTGATGCTGTAAAGGAATTTAAGGATGATTGTTTTGCTTCCTGGACGGGTGAGGAACAAAAGCCTGTCATTCACTTTGGAACCACTATATGTGTAGAAACTACTGATGGAACCTTGACTCCTGCTAAGCAACAAGAGATGGAGGGTATTCAAAATTCTTTTGAGGATACTCTTCCTGTTGACCCTGGCGATGTGTCTTCAAGTCAGCTAATCAAAAATATGAAACTTGGTTATTAAGGCTATGATTTAGCATAAATACTAATAAATTTTTCACAGGTGATACGTTTCTTTTTAATCCTTTTATACTATCGTATATGGTAGGGTTACGGAAATGTATCGTTGTTTTATTCTTATATTTATTATAGTTAAAAATTAAAAAGGTTAGAAAATATTTTGCGTTGTCAGATATTTATGTTATATTTGCAAGCGAATTTATTTATAAAACTTAATATTTGAAAGAATTAAGTCACACTGCCGCTTTGTTTAAAGGGCAAGAAATAGGAGCTTCTGCTCCTGAAAATGGCAATCGGATTGCCGCTGTGTCTCCCTGTAAAATACATAATAGGGTGACCCCCGATTATGCTTCGAACGCTTCGTCTGCCGCATGTGTAGAAGAGGCGGTTTGGTTTTTAATGAGGGCTGCATATGGACAGGAATCCAAGGCAAGGGATTTCTTGGAAGCCAAGGGCATGAATGGATGACGATGATGATTTTTAATAAGAATTTCCCCTATAAAGGAAGCTTTTCTATGAAATCTTTCCTTTATAGGGGAAATTTTGTGTTATTATTCCACTTCGCTCCAATCAATCAAGCCTTTACCCATTTCATCTAGTTCTATAGCGAGAGCAACAACTTTTTTGTTCTCTGCTTGGAATGGGGCAGTATAATTATTGTTGATGATTTGTTGCTTGGCAGCAGTTAAACCTCCATTGTTTCTGAGTTTTAACTCTATCACATAGATGTAGTTGTTGGCTTCAACCACAATGTCGATTCTGCCAGTACTAATCATCTTTTCCACTTGCGGACGTAATCCTACGGCATACATGATGGAAGTTATAATCAAACGATAACGCTCTTCCATATCCATGCTGGCTAACTTTTTGTTGCTATATGGCACGTCAGCTATTAGTTGCTTCAGAGCATCCATTGCTCCTTGAATATTTCCGAGGTTCATGTCTCTGTAGAATGAGATTTGCATGGTTTGAATGTCCATCTGTGAACGAGCGGTAAGAGCAGGAAGTGCCATCGAATATAGGGCTTTTCTCACTTCGTAATTTGGAAATCCTAATGTGTAGCTCCACTCATCTTCGGCTTTTATAGTCAGATATCCAGATTGGTAAAGGAAAAGTTCTGCTCCACCTCCTGTAACATCTGATGTTTCTAAAATGTCTCTGTCAATGTAGCATTTCTCGAAATTCTTGATTCGCAATTCGATATTGTCAACAAACTTAGATAATAGGGTGGTTGCACCAGAAGCTACCCAGAAATTCTTGATTCTCTTTTGAGCTAAGGCACATATTAGACTATATGGGTTAAAGATGTCTGTCATGTTTTCACCACTGAAATGATAACCATCGTAATAACCCTTAAGCTTCTGTAATGTTGTAACCTTATCCCATTTGTTCTTTTCCCCCAATTCAACCAACTCTTCATGGAAGTATTCGATAATTTCTTGTTGGGTGATGCCGCATACTGCCACATATTCTGGTAAGACACTGAGGTTTGTCAAGTTGTTGAGTACTGAGAACAAAGATATTTGCGTGAATTTAGTGATGCCTGTAATAAACACGAATCTCTCGTCAGTACTTGACGACTTTAGTACAGCAAAGACTTGGCGATAAACCTCTGTGCATTCTTTATGATAAGGAGTTTTCCAAGAGTGTTGGAGAGGAGCATCATATTCATCTACCAAAACAGCAGCAGGTTGTCCTGTGGACTGATGTACGACTTTTAATATTTCGGTAAATCTGACTGATAGAGAAGATTTTTTCGTAGAGGTGATATGGTATTGCTCTTCGTAATTGCTGAAGGCATAGTCAAAATAAGACTTGATTTCTTCTGCAGTGTTACCTGCAATGCTCATGTCGAATCGAATGACAGGATATTTTATCCAGTCTTTTTCCCATTGCATAATCTTTAGACCATCGAAAAGTTCCTTGTTTCCCTCAAAGTAACATTGCAATGTATCGACAAGAATAGACTTGCCAAACCGTCTAGGACGGCTTAGATAATTGAACTTCCTTCCATTGGCAATTTGCCAAACGAGATCGGTTTTGTCAACGTATTTGTAGTTGCCTGTTCTGATTTCTCTAAAAGAGGTAACTCCTTCTGGCAGTCTTTGTGCAATCATACTGATTCTCCTTATTATATATAGCTGTTTGCAAAGTTAGCACTTTTTCTTGATAATAAGAAGAATAATGAAGTTTTTTAGAAAAATTTTGTGGTTCCGATACCAGCCATGCTCTTCACGTGGTCCCTCGGGGATCACGTGATGGGGAACTGGTGAACAAGAGACGGGCAACCGTTGCTCACGTGATGGTCAACGAGTGCCCAAACGGATAGCTATAATTTGGGCAACATGTTGTTGACTTTTCCTTATTATATATAGCCGTTTGCATAGTTTGCACTTTTCTAAATTAAAAAATCCCATCACTCTCAATGAGAATGATGGGATTCAATGTCTTAAAGCAAATTGCTTTCAGATTACTTACGAAGACCGAGGGCCTTGATGATGGCACGGTAGCGATTGATATCGCGGTCGTACAAGTAATCGAGCAATGCGCGACGCTTTCCTACAAGCTGTGTCAGAGAACGTGTTGTAGTATAATCTTTACGGTTCTTCTTTACATGTTCCGTCAAATGAGCAATACGGTATGAGAACAATGCTATCTGGCTCTCAGCTGAACCAGTATCAGAGTTAGACTTTCCGTACTTGCTAAAGATCTCTTCTTTTTTTGCTTTGTCTAAATACATAGCTGTGTTACTTAATAATAAATGTTACTTTAATTGTTTCTAATGCATTCAGGACCCTTCCTCGCGGCGGTTTCTCTAAAAATGCGCTGCAAAGTTACAACTTTTCTGTGAAACTTGCAAATTTTTCCGATATTTTTTGTAATTTTGCACCCAAATTCATTAAGTATTTAAGGTAAAGGAAATGCAAGACATTAGAAACATTGCAGTTATTGCACACGTTGACCATGGTAAGACTACCTTGGTGGACAAGATGATGCTCGCCGGAAAGCTGTTCCGTGACGGCCAGGATAATAGCGGCGAAGTGCTCGATTCCAATGATTTGGAGCGTGAGCGTGGTATAACCATTCTTTCAAAGAATGTATCTATCAATTGGAAAGGTGTTAAAATCAATATCCTCGATACTCCTGGACACTCCGACTTCGGTGGTGAGGTGGAGCGCGTACTCAATATGGCAGACGGTTGTCTCTTGCTTGTTGACGCTTTCGAGGGCCCTATGCCTCAGACCCGTTTCGTGTTGCAGAAAGCTTTGCAGCTCGGTCTGAAGCCTATCGTTGTTGTTAATAAGGTGGATAAGCCTAACTGCCGTCCTGAGGAAGTTTATGAGATGGTATTCGATCTCATGTGCGACCTTGATGCTACTGAGGATCAGCTTGATTTCCCTGTAGTATATGGTTCTGCCAAGAATGGTTGGATGGGAGAGGATTACAACAATCCTACAGACAATATCGACTATTTGCTCGACAAGATCGTAGAGGTTATCCCTGCTCCTAAGCAGTTGGAGGGTACTCCTCAGCTCCTTATTACTTCTCTTGACTACAGTTCTTATACAGGCCGTATCGCTGTAGGTCGTGTTCATCGTGGTACTCTGAAGGATGCCATGAATGTGACAATCTGTCATCGTGATGGTACACAGGAGAAGACCAAGATCAAGGAACTTCATACATTCGAGGGTATGGGTCACAAGAAGACTGATCATGTAGATTCTGGTGATATCTGTGCAGTTATCGGTTTGGAGAAGTTTGAGATTGGTGATACCATCTGTGATTATGAGAATCCAGAGCCACTTCCTCCAATCGCTGTTGATGAGCCAACCATGAGTATGCTCTTCACCATCAACGATTCTCCATTCTTCGGTAAGGAGGGTAAGTACTGTACTTCCCGCCATATCCAGGAGCGTTTGAATAAGGAGTTGGAGAAGAATCTTGCTCTTCGTGTTCAGCCATTCGAGGATTCTACTGATAAGTGGATTGTCAGCGGTCGTGGTGTGCTTCATCTCTCTGTGCTCGTGGAAACCATGCGCCGTGAGGGTTATGAACTTCAGGTAGGTCAGCCTCAGGTTATCTACAAGGAGATTGACGGAGTGAAGTGCGAGCCTGTAGAGGAGTTGACTATCAATGTACCAGAGGAGTTCGCTTCTAAGATGATTGATATGGTAACCCGTCGTAAGGGTGATATGACTTCTATGTTGAACATGGGTGAGCGTGTGGATATCGAGTTTGATATTCCTTCTCGCGGTATCATCGGTCTTCGTACCAATGTGCTGACTGCTTCTCAGGGTGAGGCCATCATGGCTCACCGTTTCAAGGAGTATCAGCCATTCAAGGGTGAAATCAACCGCCGTTCTAATGGTAGTATGATTGCACTTGAAACTGGTACTGCTTATGCTTATGCTATTGATAAGCTTCAGGATCGTGGTAAGTTCTTCATCGACCCAGGTGAGGAGGTTTATGCCGGTGAGGTAGTTGGTGAGCATGTTCACGAAAACGACCTTGTCGTCAATGTGACTAAGGCAAAACAGTTGACCAACGTCCGTGCTTCTGGTTCAGACGATAAGGCTCGTGTGATTCCAAAGACCGTAATGAGTCTTGAGGAGTGCTTGGAGTATATCCGTGAGGACGAGTACGTAGAGGTAACTCCTAAGAGCATGCGTATGCGCAAGGTAATCCTTGATCACTTGGAGCGTAAGCGTAGCAATAAAGACTAATAAAGTATAGCTTTAAGGATATAAATGAAAAGAGAAATCCTCTCCTATCGGATGTTTCCGATATGGAGAGGATTTGAGTTATTGTACTTTTGCACTTGAATTTCTACTCTGTTTGGACTTGCAGTCAAATGGTTTATTCAATAGGACTCAAAATCACGTAATTATGAAGTTGTGGAATTTTTTCAGGAAGTTTTCCTTGCCCTGTTCGCTGGTCATAGGAGCAGTGGGTTATTTGATTTTTGCATACGTTCCTTTCTTGGAACCATTGGGTGATGCGGTCGGACCTCATTTGGTCAGTGTGATGCCGGTTGTATTGTTTGCTTTGCTTTATGTTACGTTTTGTAAGATAGAAATAAAGGAAATGAAGCCTAAAGCCTGGCATTTTATATTGCAACTGATTAGAACTTCTTTGGCTTTGATGATGGTGGTACTCATCTTTGAGTTTGGTAACGACTATAATACAAAACTGATACTGGAGGGTGCTTTCATCTGTTTTATTTGTCCTACTGCAGCTGCTGTGGCTGTGGTAACAGAAAAATTGGGCGGCTCTATCGGCTCGCTTACTACCTATACGGTGATAGCCAATATTTTCACGATGGTTATCATCCCTTCTCTTTTCCCGATGGTAGAAAAAGGTGCTGATGTATCCTTTCTTTATATGAGTTTGATGGTGTTTAGGAATGTGACTACAGTTTTGGTGGTGCCATTACTTTTAGCCCTATTGAGTCGCAGGTTCTTGCCGAAGTTTGTGGATAAAGTAAAGAGCATAAAAGATTTGGGATTTTATATGTGGTGCTTCAATCTGACGATTCTGATGGGCGAGACGGTGCGTAATATCCTTCATGCTATGGTATCCGGTTGGATTCTTGTTCTGCTTCTGATTGTTCCGCTTTTCGTCTGTCTGATCCAGTTTGCCATCGGTAAGGCGGTAGGACGCCATTTTGATGCGAGCATTAGTGCAGGACAGGCTTTAGGTCAGAAGAACACGATAGTGGGTATCTGGCTCACCCTTACTTTCCTGAATCCGTTGGCTGCCGTAGCTCCAGGTGCCTATGTGGTTTGGCAGAATTTAGTGAATGGTTGGCAGTTGTGGTATAAGGAGAAGTATGGTAAACTCAAGTGGTAAAAAAGCATCTTAAGATACTCGTGAATGTATCTTAAGATGCTTTTTCTATATTTCAGTCTTTGACTTTTCCTGATTCTAATCCTGTGTAGGATAAATCAAGTTTTCTTCCTTGATAACGTTCAAGACCTCTTCGAGATATTTCTTGGACTCGTATTTTGCCATAGGCAGGTCGTGGAGCAGATAGTTGCCGCAATCCTTGGCAGCCTGTCCAGGAATCTCGCCTTCGAAGTCTGCGATAAACTTGAAGGTGCGCTTCATCAACTCAACGATGTCCTTGCTTTCCAAGTCTCCTTTGACGAGGAGGTAATTACCTGTGAGACAACCCATCGGACCCCAATATACGATGCGGTCTTTCCACTCTTCGTCATTGCGGAGATAGGTGGCAGCGAGGTGCTCGATCGTATGGATGGCACCGTTGTGGAGACAAGGCTCCTGATTAGGTACCTTCATGCGGATATCGAAAGTAGTGACAACTTCGTTTCCAATTTCGTCCTTACGGCTAACGTATATACCGCGGAGCAACTTGTTATGATTGATAGTAAAACTTGGTATCTTGTTCATAATTTCTAATTTGTCATTTCTCATTTATAATTTCTCCAAGAATGCTTTGGTAACATTGAAAGAACCTTCTGCCATCTTAGCCCAGAAATCAAAATACATCTGCGCCTTGGTGTCCTTGAGAGGTACATCACTGATGATGCGGAAGGAGATGAAAGGAGTATTGTATATATGGCAGGTCTGTGCAATAGAACAGCTCTCCATATCGACAGCCATTGCATGAGGAAAGTGCTCCAGGATAGAGCGCATCTTTTCCTTACTATCTACAAACCATTCTCCACTGACAATCTGTCCTGCATGTATCTTAGGATGGGTGTTGTCTGGAAGATGATTGATGGCAAGTGCCTTCTCTACATATTCCTTGGGAGTTTTAAAGGTGGCTGGCATTCCTAAAATCTGTCCAAATTCACATTCATCGCCGCAATAAGCATCATGATATACACATTCTGTTGCTACTACGACCTCTGTGACATTGAGGTTGATGTCTGCTCCACCAGCAACACCGGATGAGATTACCAGGTCTGGATGGTAATTGTCTATCATTTCTATGGCACCGATGGTACTGTTTACCTTGCCGATGCCGCACTGTTGCATGACTACTTCATTGTTGCCAATCTTTCCAATCACGAAATCCTTGTGGTTCTTTCGCTCTGTCTGTGATTCTGTCAATAATGTCTTGAGTTGCGTGAACTCCTTGTCCATCGCAACGATAATTCCTATTTTCATATATTTATTGTAACTTTTCCGATTGAGAATTTGCCGATATTAAAATCGGCTGCAAAGTTACGAAAAATATCTGATAAAACCTTAGAAGTTAACACCAAAGTTGAGTAGCAGTCCTCCATTATGAGATGTGTCGAAGGTATCATGACAGATGTTTGCCAGACCGATATCGTAGGTAAGGTCGGCATAGAACATATCGTATTGTATGCCACAACCCAGACGGAGTCCTCCATCTACCCGGCGGAAGTTATCGTCATTAAATGAGTTTTGAGCTTCTCTCTGTTCGAAGTTCTTGATCTTTCCACCAACTCCTGAAGCGAAATATCCTCCAAAAAATGGTTGGAGAGAGAAGTGTGGATCGATATTGTACTTATATTTCAGTACAAGTGGAATTTCGATGTAGTTGAGGTCGTAGGTCATCTTCTTGCCATTAGCCAAATTTTTCTTACCACCTTTCTCTGTATAGAATAAGCCTCCTTCCAGATAAAGTGGCTGGGCATTTGAAAGTGCGACACCTGCCACAACTCCCACGTTGAGACCCGTCTGCCAATTTCCACCATCCAGTCTGCTATCATC
Source organism: Prevotella sp. AM42-24 (assembly GCF_003461825.1). Classification (NCBI taxonomy): domain Bacteria; kingdom Pseudomonadati; phylum Bacteroidota; class Bacteroidia; order Bacteroidales; family Prevotellaceae; genus Prevotella; species Prevotella sp. AM42-24. Next base: position 44,113 of record NZ_QTXV01000011.1, read on the forward strand.
CGAATTGACGTAAGAGAAAGAAGGACCAATCCTGAATCCAAAGTAGGAGTCAGGGAAATCATTGTCGTGACGGCCGTAGTCGAGATGACCAGTTTGCTTGTTGTAATATCTGCTCTGTGTATAGTGTTGAGCTGAGGATGGCATTGCGATGAGCAAGAGAGCCATCAGGAGAAATGTAATCTTTTTCATATTTTTCATCAATTTATTAGTTATACCTTATTATATATAAAGAGCTTTTTGTATGATATGAAACTCTTTTTCTGATGCTGCAAAAATACGTATCTTTTCTCATGTTGCAATTAGAGAATCCCTAAAAGAAAAGGGAAATTCCCTATTATAATGGGTAATACCATCTTCTACAGATCCATTTCAGGCAAGTCTGAATGCTTCTTAAGTTATTTCTTTAACACTAAAAATAGCAAAAACTACCTTTTTTATTTTGTATTGTCTTCATTTTGCACTATCTTTGCAGTCAAAATATAAACGTTTATAGAAATAATGAAATTTTTGAAGAAGTATCTACTGGATATTCTGGTAGTAATCGTATTTGCAGTTGTCTCCTTTGTTTATTTCATGCCAGCCGACATGGACGGGCGCATCTTGTTCCGTCATGATGCTGCAGCAGGCAAGGGACTGGGACATGAAAAGGAACTTTTCCAGCAACAGACTGGCGAGGTGACCCGTTGGACAAACTCAGTTTTTGGTGGAATGCCAACTTATCAGATGTCACCATCTTATGAGAGTGGCACTGTTTTGCAGCAGGCTGTCAATGCCTATCATCTCTGGTTGCCTGACTATGTGTGGTATGTTTTTGCATACCTCTTAGGATTCTATATCCTGTTGAGAGCCTTTAACTTCCGACAGTCATTAGCAGCATTGGGATCTATTATCTGGGCATTTTCGTCCTATTTCTTCATCATCATTGCTGCCGGACACATCTGGAAAGTGATGGCTTTGGCTTATTTGCCTCCTATGATTGCAGGTGTCGTATTGGCTTATCGTGGTAAATATTTGTGGGGATTGCTCGTTACTGCTATCTTTGCAGCCTTTGAAGTCAATGCCAACCACGTGCAGATGACTTATTATTACCTCTTTATCATCTTCTTTATGCTTCTCGCATTCTTGTGGGATGCCTATAAGAAGAAGGAAATGGCTCGCTTCGGTAAGGCTACTGCAGCTTGTATCGTGGGTGCCGCCATCGGTATATCGCTCAATCTTTCCAACCTGTATCATACTTGGCAGTATGGTCAGGAGTCTATGCGTGGAAAGAGTGAACTGGTGAAGAAAAACGCTGCTAACCAGACCAATAGCGGTTTGGATAGAGACTATATTACCCAGTGGAGTTATGGTATTGACGAGACTTGGACGCTCATGATTCCGGATGCAAAGGGTGGTGCTTCTGTTCCTTTGGCACAGAACACGAAGGCAATGGAAAAAGCGGATCCTAACTTTGTACAGATTTATCAGCAACTCGGACAGTATTGGGGCAACCAGCCTGGAACAAGCGGTCCTGTATATGTAGGCGCTTTCGTCTGTATGCTCTTCATCTTGGGCTTATTCATTGTGAAGGGGCCGATGAAGTGGGCTTTGTTGGCGGCGACCATCCTCAGTGTACTTCTCTCATGGGGTAGAAACTTCATGCCGTTTACGGATTTCTTCTTGGATTACGTTCCGATGTATGCCAAATTCAGGACGGTGGCTTCCATCCTTGTGATTGCTGAGTTTACCATTCCTCTGTTGGCGATGATGGCACTCAAGAAGATCGTGGATGAACCGGAAATATTGACTACCAAGGCCAAACTCGTTTATGCAAGTTTCGGACTGACAGCAGGTTTCTGTCTCCTCTTTGCCTTGGCACCAGGCCTGTTCTTCTCAGATTTCGTGTCTGCACAGGAACTTCAGGCTTTGCAGCAGCTTCCTGCAGAATATCAGGGACCTATCATCAGCAATCTGACTGAAATCAGAAAGGGTATCTTTACTTCCGATTGTTGGCGTTCTTTCTGGGTTATCGTCATTGGCTCGGCCTTCCTCTTCCTTTATAAGATGAAGAAGTTGGGCAAGGAGTTTATGATTGCTGGTATTGCTGTACTCTGTCTGGTAGATATGTGGATGGTCAACAAGCGTTATCTCTATGATGATATGTTCGTGGAGAAGAGCGTGCGTGATACTCCACAGCAAATGACTGAGACCGATAAGATGATCTGCAGAGACAAGTCGCTTGATTATCGTGTACTCAATATGGCATCCAATACCTTCAATGAGAACGAAACTTCATATTATCATAAGAGCGTTGGTGGTTATCATCCAGCCAAACTCCGTCGTTATGCGGAGATGATAGAAGCTTATATCTCTCCAGAGATGCAGAAGGCGATGAAGGCTGTAGCTGAGGCTGGTGGTGACATGACGAAGGTGAATGGCGACAGCATATTCCCTGTGCTCAATATGCTCAACACGAAGTACTTCATCATGCCTTTGCAGGGTGGACAGACTGTGCCTGTGCAGAATCTTTATGCCTATGGCAATGCTTGGTTTGTTGATAAGGTAAGCTATGCAGAAAATGCCAATGAGGAGATTGATAAGGTAGGAAAGATCAATTTGCGACATGAAGCTGTAGCTGATGCGAAGTTCAAGCAGCAGCTCGGTGAAAGTGTGCCTCAGGATGATACTTCTATTGTGAAGATGACTCAATATAAGCCAAATAATCTGACTTATGAGGTTACTTCCAACAAGGGTGGTGTCATTGTGTTCTCTGAAATATATTATCCTGGTTGGACGGCTACGATAGACGGACAGCCTGCAGAATTGGGCAGAGTGGATTATATCTTGCGTGCCCTGAATGTAAAACCGGGAACTCACAAGGTGGTACTTGATTTCCACCCTACATCCCTGAAGACAACAGAGACCATTGCTTATGTAGGCTACGGTGTACTGTTGATTCTCTTGCTCGCAGGTTTATTCTTTGAATGGAAGAAAAATAAAGTAACAGAAAAATAAGCAATATGGACTTTAGAACGGAAGTGAACATAGAAAAGGCAGACTTTGAGATACAGCCTTCTGACAGACTGCTTTTCGTGGGCAGTTGTTTTGCGGATCATCTCGGCAATCGTTTTGTCGAGAATCGCTTCCGTGCCATGGTCAATCCATACGGAGTCATGTATAATCCTACGAGCGTATATCACTCTGTGGACCGGTATCTCAAGGGGGAACCTTGTACCGCAGGTTTGAAGGCTGGTACTGAATATCAGAACCAAGACCGAAAAGTGGATGTGGCTGTCTTTACGCTCGGAACCAATCATGTATATATCCTGAAAGAAACGGGTGAAGTGGTGGATAACTGCCAGAAGCGTCCGCAACGCCTGTTTGAAGAAAAAAAAATGAGTGTGGGTGAATGCGTGGTAGAACTTTCCAAGGCGGTTTTGGCATTGCTCGGTCAAGGAGTCAGGCACATCATCGTGACGGTGAGTCCTATCCGTTACCAGAAATATGGATTCCATGGCAGTCAACTATCCAAGGCCACGCTTCTTTTAGCGGCAGATATACTTTGCCAGCGCTTTCCAGAAGTGGTGCGCTATTTCCCTGCCTATGAAATTCTCTGTGACGAACTGAGAGATTATCGCTTTTACAAGGAAGATATGCTTCATCCGAGCGAACTTGCCGTGGAATATATCTGGCAGAAGTTCCAAATGGCTTACTTTGGCAAGACTGCCGAGGACTTTTTAGAGGAATGGAAACCTATCCGTGAAGCCCTTGGACACCGACCTTTCAATCCAGAGAGTGAGGAATACAAGAAGTTTCTTGCCAATGCACAGGAAAAAGAACGGAAATTCATGGAAAAGTACCAGTTGGGGAAATGACATGATTATCTCATATAGAATATTTTAAAAAGTAAGATAATGACTTATACTATCGAAAAGGTAACCACACTGATAGGTGCGCGTCGCTATGGAGACAAGGATACGAATATCGGTTTCATATTGACCGATAGCCGTTCACTCTGTTTCCCAGAGGAAACTCTGTTCTTCGCCTTGAAGTCAGAGCGTAATGATGGTCACAACTACATTCCTGAGTTGTATCGTCGTGGTGTTAGAAATTTCGTAGTTACTAATGTTCCTAAAGGATATGCTTCTGACTATCCGGAAGCTAATTTCCTGAAGGTGGTTAATACGCTGGAAGCTCTCCAGCGTCTGGCAGAGCGCCATCGTGATGAATTTAATATTCCTATCGTGGGCATTACTGGTTCCAATGGTAAGACTATGGTCAAGGAATGGCTTCATCAGTTGCTTTCTCCAAATATGTTTGTCACCCGCAGTCCGCGCAGCTACAATTCTCAGATAGGTGTGCCTTTGTCTGTCTGGTTGATGAACGAGCAGACTGAGGTTGGTGTCTTTGAAGCTGGTATCAGTCAGCCTGGCGAGATGCTTGCTCTTCGTGACATCATTCAGCCAACGATAGCCGTGCTTACTTATTTGGGTTCTGCGCATCAGGAGAATTTCGAGTCTTTGGAGGCTAAGTGTCGTGAGAAGATCATTCTTTTCCATGATGCAGAAACTATCGTCTATAATGGTGATGATGAAATTGTTGCCAGGGTGGTAGGCGAATATCATGATTACAAGGGTGAAAAACTGTATTGGTCATTGAAGGATTCTGCTGCTCCTTTCTATGTGAAAAATATAGAGAAGAAGGGTAATCTGTCTATTATTACCTATATATATAAAGGTGAAGAGGATAGCTATTCTCTACCTTTTATTGATGAGGCTTCTGTCACCAATTCTATTATAGCGGCAGTTGTTTCCCGTAAGTTGGGGTTGACTGCAGAGGAAGTGGATAAGCGTATGTCACTTCTTGAACCGGTAGCTATGCGATTGGAAGTCAAGGAAGGACAGCATGGTTGCACTTTGATCAATGACAGTTACAACTCAGACATCAATTCCCTCGATATCGCTCTCGATTTTATGAGCCGCCGTCCAGATCATAAGGGCCGCCGTCATACGTTGATACTCAGTGATATCTTCCAGAGCGGTGAAAATCCTAAGGACTTGTACAAAGAGGTCTCTGACTTATGCCGTAAGCGTGGTGTGGTCAAATTCATCGGTGTCGGTCCGCAGTTGTATGAACAGAGTGATGAGATTCAGATTTCAGAGAAATTCTTCTTCCGTAATATTGAGGACTTTATCAAGAGTGAGGTGTTCGCTTCCTTGCGCGATGAGGTCATCCTGCTGAAGGGTGCCCGTCAGTTTGGCTTTGACCAGTTGACTGAATTACTCGTGAAAAAGGTGCATGAAACCACATTGGAGGTAAATCTGAATGCAGTAGTGGCCAATCTGAACTATTACCGTTTGTTCATGAAACCAGAGACCAAGTTGGTATGCATGATCAAGGCGGATGGTTATGGAGCCGGAGCGGTAGAAATCGCCAAGACATTGCAGGATCATCGTGTGGATTATCTTGCCGTAGCAGTAGCCGATGAAGGTGTTACGCTTCGCAAGAATGGTATTACGAGCAATATCATGATTATGAATCCGGAGATGACAGCCTTCAAGACCATGTTCGACTATGATTTGGAGCCCGAGGTTTATTCTTTCCGTATTCTGGATGCGCTGATCAAGGCTGCAGAGAAAGAAGGTGTTACTGGTTTCCCTGTACATATCAAGTTGGATACAGGTATGCACCGTCTGGGCTTTGATCCGGAAAATGATATGGAGGAATTGATAGCACGACTGAAACATCAGAATGCCATCATACCTCGAAGTGTGTTCTCGCATTTTGTAGGTAGTGATGATGATTCCTTCGATGCGTTCTCTGCCCAGCAGTTCGCATTGTTTGATAAGGGTAGTAAGCAGTTGCAGGCTGCCTTCGATCATAAGATATTGCGCCATATCTGCAATTCTGCAGGTATAGAGCATTTCCCTGACAGACAGTTGGATATGTGTCGCTTGGGATTAGGACTTTATGGTATCAATTCCCGCAACAATAAGACCATCAACTGTGTAAGTACCCTGAAGACGACTATCCTGCAGATGCATCACATCAAGGCAGGGGAGAGTATCGGCTACAGTCGCAGGACCATTCTGGATAAGGACAGTGTGATAGCAGCTATCCCAATCGGTTATGCTGATGGTTTGAACCGTCATCTCGGTAACCGTCATGCTTATTGTCTGGTGAATGGTCAGAAAGCAGAGTATGTAGGTAACATCTGTATGGATGTAGCCATGATCGATGTGACAGGCATAGATTGCAAGGAAGGTGACAGTGTGGAAATCTTTGGAGAGCAATTGCCAGTGCAAACGCTCAGTGATATTCTCGACACGATACCTTATGAGGTGCTGACTACTATCAGTAATCGTGTGAAGAGAGTGTATTATCAGGATTAAACAGAGGCGAAAATCTGTTGAAAATGTACAAAATCATATCAATCCCATCCGAAAATATCGGGTGGGATTCTTTTTTAAGTAATATTTTTAATGAAAACGTATTGAATTTAAAGAAAAAAGCGTATCTTTGTGCCCATAAAACTTGAAACAAATCAATGTTGCACTTTATATGGGTGCCCCAAATTATTAACTAACATTCATTAAAAATTAAAATGGAACAGGTATTTAGCTATATCATTAGCTTAGGCGCGAGTGTGATGATGCCAATCATCTTTACCGTCATCGGCTTGTGTATTGGCATGAAATTCGGTAAGGCACTGAAGTCGGGACTCTTCGTAGGCGTGGGTTTCGTAGGCTTGGGTGTTGTTACTGCTTTGTTGACAACTAACTTCAATGACCCATTGAAAGCAATCTCCGACCTTTATCATCTGCAGTTAAATGTATTCGATATGGGTTGGCCTGCTGCAGCAGCAGTTGCCTATAATACTGCGGTGGGTGCATTGATTATCCCTATCTGCCTGGGTGTCAATTTTCTGATGTTGATTACCAAGACAACCCGTACGGTCAATATTGACCTCTGGAACTACTGGCACTTTGCTTTCATCGGTGCGGTAGCTTACTTCGTGATGGGTCAAAGTTTGTTGTGGGGTTATTTCGCAGCAATCGTTTGCTACATCATTACTCTGATCTGTGCAGACTTGACAGCAGAGAAATTCCAGAAATATTATGATTTGGATGGTATCTCTATTCCTCAGCCTTTCTGCCAGAGTTTTATGCCTTTGGCTATCGGTTTCAACAAGCTTCTGGATATGATTCCAGGATTCTCTAAGTTGGATATCGATGCAGAGGGTTTGAAGAAGAAGTTTGGTGTATTAGGTGAACCGTTGGTTCTCGGTGTCATCGTTGGTGCCCTGATCGGTTGGGCTGCGCAGCTTGATATTAAGAAGGTATTGTTCTTAGGTGTTACCATGGGAGCGGTGATGGAACTGATTCCACGTATTACCTCTTTGTTTATTGAAGGTTTGAAGCCTATCTCAGAAAAGACTCAGGAATTGGTGAAGTCTAAGTTCAATGGTAAGAAGGTACATATCGGTATGAGTCCTGCTCTTGTTATCGGTCATCCTACAACATTGGTCGTATCTGTCATCTTGATTCCTGCTATCTTGGCTATCGCAGTATTCTTGCCTGGCAACCAGTTCTTGCCATTGGCATCTTTGGCAGGTATGTTCTACCTCTTCCCAATGATATTGCCTTTTACCAAAGGTAATGTAGTAAAGACCCTTATTATCGGTCTCTTTGCTCTGGTAATCGGTCTTTATTTTGTAACCGATATGGCTCCTGACTTTACTTTGGCTGCCAATCAGGTATATGCAGCTACAGGTGATAATGCAGCTCACATTCCTGCTGGTTTCTCTGGTGGTGCTCTCGACTTTGCCTCATCTCTCTTCGGATGGATTATCTATAGAGGTGTGAAACTTTCATACATCGGTATGGGTGTACTCACAGTCATCACTGTAGCTTTGATGATTATCAACCGTCAGCGCATCGTGAAAGAAGAGAAGAAGGCTGCTGAGGATTTGCAGAAATAAACAGAAAGATAGAAATAATTCTGAAAAATAAAAAATAATATAAAGATTTTAGTAATGAAGAAGGTATTATTATCATTTGCAATGTTGCTCGTTGCTGGTGCTGGTTTTGCACAGTGCTGCAAGAGTGCTTATGAAGTGAAGGCAGAAAATGCTTACACTAATTACAATGTTCGTTATGCAAGCAACCCAATGGATGCAAAGCATTACACAACAGACCGTCTTCGTGGTGAATATGCCATTGAGAAGGTTTTTGCTCCAGGTGAGGTAAACTGGACTTACACAATGTTTGACCGTTTTCTGATTGGTGGTGCGCAGCCAACAACAGCTCCTTTGAAGTTGACTTCTATCGCTCCTCTTTATACAGACAAGCCAAACGATCAGAAGAACCTGCTCGATAACCGTGAGTTGGGTATCATCAATATCGGTGGTGAGGGTACTGTTACTGTAGATGGCAAGAAATATACGCTCGGTTTCCAGGAGGCTCTCTATGTAGGTCGTGGCGCCAAGAATATTGAAGTAGCCAGCAAGGATGCCAATAAGCCAGCTAAGTTCTATATGAACAGTGCTTGCGCACATCAGACCTTCCCTACTAAGAAGGTAACATTGAAGGATGCTAACAACATCAAGGCTGGTAGCTTGAAGGAAAGTAATGACCGCGTTATCCATCAGTTGATTATCGATGGTGTTGCTGGTGTACGTACATGCCAGTTGCAGATGGGTGTAACTGAGTTGAAAGAGGGTTCTGTATGGAACACCATGCCAGCTCATACTCACCTCCGTCGTATGGAGACTTATCTCTATTACAATGTACCAGAGGGTCAGAAGATTCTCCATGTAATGGGTGAACCACAGGAGACTCGTCCTATCTGGTTGAACAACGAGCAGGCTGTGATTGCGCCAGAGTGGTCTATTCACTGCGCAGCTGGTACAAGCAACTATACCTTTATCTGGGGTATGGCTGGTGAGAACCTGATCTATAATGATATGCAGGTAGTTAAAATTCCTGAGATGAAATAATATGAAAATAATCCTCTTGTGGGCATCATTTGTCCACAAGAGATTTTTCGTTCTCATTTAAACGCTAATTTTAAACAGACTCTATAATAAGTATGAACGCTATTAAAACAAGTAAGATGTCCAACTTCCGCTGGGTCATTTGTGCGTTGCTTTTCTTGGCAACCACCGTGAATTACATGGACCGTCAGGTCTTGTCATTAACATGGAAAGATTTTATCGCTCCAGAGTTCCACTGGACTGATGATGACTATGGTACGATTACCGGTCTCTTCTCCATTTTCTATGCCATTGCAAATCTTTTTGCAGGTAAGTTTGTGGATTGGATGGGTACTAAGAAAGGTTATCTCATCGCCATCTTCGTATGGTCAACAGGTGCTGTGATGCATGCAGGTTGCGGTTGGGTAGCTATGCAGGTAGAAGGCTATGATTCTATTGAAGCTTTGCGCCTGGTTCAGGCTGGTAGTGATGCAGCAATTGCTATTGCCACTATCAGTGTATGGCTTTTCCTTTCCTGCCGTTTGATTCTTGCCGTTGGTGAGGCTGGTAACTTCCCTGCAGCTATCAAGGTAACAGCAGAGTATTTTCCAAAGAAGGACCGTGCTTTCTCTACAGCCATTTTCAATAGTGGTGCTTCTGTAGGTGCATTGGCAGCTCCAGCTACTATTCCTCTTTTGGCTCGCGCCATGGGTTGGGAGTGGGCTTTCATCATTATCGGTGTGCTCGGTTATGTCTGGATGGGTCTTTGGGTATGGCTTTATGACAAACCTGCCAAGAGCAAGTATGTCAATCACTCAGAGCTTACTTATATCAATCAGGATGAGGAAGCTGAGCAGGTTGAGGCTGAAAAGACTGCAGGTGATGAGGAAGAAGAGAAGACTATCGGTTTCTTGAAGTGCTTTACCTTCCGTCAGACTTGGTCTTTTATCACAGGTAAGTTCTTGACTGATGGTGTATGGTGGTTCTTCCTTTTCTGGGCTCCAGCTTATTTCTCAGATCAGTATGGTTATTCTTCTGACTCAAGCATGGGTATTGCTTTGATTTTCACCCTTTATGCGATTGTTACCATCTTGAGTATCGGTGGTGGTTATCTGCCAACTTACTTTGTTGATAAGAAGGGTATGAATCCTTATATCGGCCGTATGCGTGCGATGTTGATCTTTGCATGTTTCCCATTGTTGGGTCTGATAGCACAGCCTATGGGTGAGTATAGTGCATGGTGGCCTGCTATCATTATCGGTCTTTTAGGTGCTGGTCATCAGGCATGGTCTGCCAACCTTTATTCAACCATTGGTGATATGTTCCCAAAATCTACCGTTGCAACGATCACTGGTATTGGTGCTATGGCAGGTGGTGTAGGTTCTTTCCTCATCAATAAGGGTTCTGGTATGCTCTTTACCTATGCAGAAGGTCAGGGTGCTGCCTTTACTTTCATGGGCTTTGATGGCAAGCCAGCTGGTTATATGATTATCTTCTGCATCTGTGCAGTGGCTTATCTCGTTGGTTGGTGTATCATGAAGGCATTGGTACCAAAGTACAAGCCAATCGTCGTTGACTAATTAGAGAAAGATATCAAGTAAAAATAATAATCCCTGCTAAGGAAATGATTTTTCCTTAACAGGGATTTCAGTTTATGGGTTAAAATCATGCTCTGCTTAAAGGGGAAATTTCTTCCGCTTGGGCAGGCATTTTTTTTTGCGTGGACAAGGACGAATTTTTCCCTGCCTACGCAAAAATGAAAGTGGGTGCCTGTCTTTTTTCTCATGAAGACAGGCAACATCTTGCGAATTATGCACCGAGTGCGGTTTTTATTTTACAAAACCTTGTTGCTTGAGCGCATCCATAAAACCAATGCTCATGGCCTCACAATCTTTTTTCGTATAACGGATGTCTGTGAAAACCTGGGCGAGGGTTTCTACGTTGTTGATTCTTACAAATTCCTTGTTTTCTTCCAAGGATTCCTTTTCTGCATAGAAATCATCTATCTTCTCTGGGGTATAATCGCTGTATGATTCCTGATGGATGATACTACGCAATGGGAGTCTATCGCTCTTGGCTGGATGCTCGTCAGGCCATCCCAAGGTAATGGTGGCTACTGGCATTACGAGCTTTGGTAATTTCAAGGTGTCGATAATCATCTTAGGCATATAGATAGTTGTGCCCAAGAAACAGGTGCCTAATCCTTCTTCTTCGGCTAAGTTACAGAATGTTTGTGTGAAAAGCAAAGCATCTGTAGCCGCATTCATGAATGATAGGATATTGTCATAACCAGGGGTGCCCTTGCGGTTCTCTGCCCAGATGGTTGTACGTCGGTAATCTGCGCAGATGGTAAGTACAACAGATGCATCTGTCACCATAGGTTGGTTGAAATGTGCTGGAGCAAGTGCTTTTTTACCTTCTTCACTTCTGGTAACGACGACACTATAGAGCTGGAGATTGCCCATCGTAGGGGTACGCTCTGCTTCTTCTATCAGCCGATTCAGTAATTCATCGCTTACTTCACGGTTGGAATATTTGCGAATGGTTGTTCTGTTTTTAATTGATTCCATATTCTTTATTTTTGATGTTTCTTGATATCGTTTTCCTCCTTATTCTATTGCAAAGGTAAATAAAGTTTTCTAAAAAGTGGCATATACTGCTATCTTTTTAAGAAATATCTCCAAAAACCTTTCATCATTTAGAATAAAAAGTTTAATTTTGCACCAAATTATTAAACGTTTAATATGATTGATACAGAAAATATGACTTTTGAAGAGGCTCGTCTTGCACTCGTGGATGATTTGAAGAGTAGTTTGGAGAACCTGCGCAACCGTTTTGCAGACCAGCAAGTTGATTGGGGTAAGCTGCAAGACAGTTTGCATAAGGTAGTCGGAGATTCTGTCAATATTCGGAATATGCAACCGGATGTGGTTGAGGTGCGACCAAGAGAATTGGAATGTGATGTTGTCCGTTTTCAGAATAATAAGGAGAAATGGGTGGCATTGGTGGGTTTGCTTAATGGTCATCCTTACGAGATATTCACAGGTTTGCAAGATGATGAGGAAGGCATCATGTTACCAAAATCTGTCACCAAAGGTAAAATCGTGAAGACAGTTCTCAGTGAGGGAGCCAAGAGATATGATTTTCAGTTTGTCAACAAGCGTGGTTATAAGATAACCGTGGAGGGATTGAGCGAAAAGTTTAATCCGGAGTATTGGAATTATGCCAAGTTGATTTCCGGTGTGTTGCGCTATCGTATGCCTATCAAGCATGTTATCAAACTGGTTAGTCAGTTGCAGCTCACTTCTGAGAGTATCAATACCTGGAAGGTGGGTGTAGAACGTGCCTTGAAAAATTACTTGAAGGATGATGAACAGCTAACTTCTTGTAGTGATGAACAGCATGATGGAGGTGAACAATGATGAATTTACGTCAGAGCTATATCCTTTTGCAAGACTTGAAGTTTCATGCCTTTCATGGTGTTTTGCCACAGGAAAGAAAAACGGGTAATGATTATCTTGTAAGTTTACGTATCAAATATGATGTTACGAATGCATTGACGAGTGATGATGTCAATGATACCTTGAACTATGCAGAGGTTTATCAGTTGGTTTCCCAGGAGATGTCTGTTCCTTCTCAATTGATAGAAAGAGTAGGAGGCAGAATTGGTGATCGTCTTTTTCGCCGTTTCCCAACTATAGAAGAAATTCATCTGAAAATCATCAAGCAGAATCCACCTATGGGAGCCGATTGTGAAGGAGCTGGTGTGGAATTTCTGTTTGAGCGTTCACTTAATAAATAATAAAACTTTGTTGCATATTTTGGTTTTCTGCCATTAAATGCTTAATTTTGCACAATCATAATAAATAGTATGTTGAAGAAGATCGTTCTTTTGCTGGTTGCATTCTTTATGTTGGTGGCATATTCTTTTGCTGCCAATGATAGATTTACGCTCGTTATTGACCCTGGTCATGGTGGTCATGATGCAGGTGCCATGGGTGCCAGATCCAAAGAAAAAGATATAAACCTGCGGGTGGCATTGGCTTTTGGTAAGTATGTAGAACGTAATATGCCAGATGTGCGTGTCATTTATACCCGAAAGACTGATGTGTTCATTCCGTTGAAGGAAAGAGCAAATATTGCCAATAAGGCTGGTGCTGACCTGTTTATTTCAGTTCATACCAATGCCTTGCCTGGTGGTAAGATAGCCAGAGGTTTTGAAACCTATTCCTTGGGTATGCACCGTGCCAAGGATAATCTGGATGTGGCTATGCGAGAGAACTCTGTCATCTCCATGGAGAAGGGATATCAGCAGACTTATCAGGGATTTGACCCGAAGTCTTCTGAAAGCTATATTATCTTTGAATTCATTCAAGGTAAGAATATGGAGCGCAGTGTTGAGATTGCCCGCTCCATTCAAAAGTGTGTTTGCAACGAGGCCAACCGCCCGAATAAAGGAGTTCACCAAGCAGGATTCCTGGTTCTTCGCGAGACCTCTATGCCAAGCTGCTTGATAGAGTTAGGCTTTATCACCACCCCTGATGAGGAGGAACTGCTCAACAATGAATCGCGCGTGGATGATGTGGCTAAGGCTATTTTCCATGGTTTCGAACAATATAAGAACAAGTATGATAGAAGAGTTTCTGTGCCTTATCGTGCGGCATCATCTGCAGACGACAGAGAAATGCCAAAGATTGTGCCAGATACCTATCAGCGCGAGGAAACCAAGCGACAATCGCAGGCAAGGGATACTTCCGTTGGAGAGAAAGACGTTCATGCCCCAATCTTCAAAGTGCAGATTTTAGTGAGCAACCGTGTGCTTCGAGCAGGTGATGCGCATTTCAAAGGAGAAACAGGTTATGCAAGTTATCAGGAGGGTGGTATGGTGAAATACACGATGGGCTCTTCTGCTAATTATAATGAGATCTTCCGACTTCGTAAATCCTTGTTGGATAAGTTTCCTGAGGCATTTATCATCGCCTTTAAGGATGGACAGAAGTACGATGTGAATCAGGCAATTCGAGAATTTAAACAGAATAAAAAATAAAGGAGAATGAAAATTACCAAGGAAATAAAAATAGCTCTTGTGGCTATTGTAGGTATTTTGATTATGTACTTCGGAATTAATTTTCTGAAGGGAATCAATCTGTTTTCTTCCAATAACTATTATTATATGACGTTTTCCGACATCCAGGGACTGGGTGCTTCAACGCCAATTTATGCTGATGGTTATAAGGTAGGAACTGTTGATGCTGTGGATTTTGACTATACTCAGTCTGGGCCTATCAAGGTAAAGGCTGATATTGATAAAAATCTGCGCATTCCAAAGGGAAGTCAGGCTGAAATTGTGAAAGACCTGATGGGTAATTTGCAAGTGAATATCTTGTTGGCTAATAATCCTCGTGAACGTATTGAGGCTGGTGGCATTATACCTGGAGCTGTCAATGAGGGCGCTTTGGGCAAGGTTTCGGCTATGGTTCCTACTATCGAGAAGATGCTCCCTAAACTGGATTCTATCTTGGGTAGCTTGAATGCGCTCTTGGCAGATCCTGCATTGGCTGCTTCTTTGCATAATGTGCAAACCATTACGGGCAATCTTACGGTTTCTACCCGTGAGTTGAATACGTTGATGGCAGGTCTCAATAAGCAGGTTCCTGGTATGATCAATCGTGCCAATGGCGTTTTGGATAATACGAATAAGCTGACTTCCAATCTGGCATCTTTGGATGTACAGGGTACGCTGGATCTTGTCAACAAGACATTGGAGAATACACAGGCATTTACTGAAAAGTTGAACAGCAACAAGGGTACTCTCGGCTTGCTGATGAATGATACCCAACTTTATGATAATATGAATTCGACCATGCGCCATGCTGATTCTTTAGTTATCGATTTGAAACAGCATCCTAAGCGCTATGTTCACTTCTCTGTTTTTGGTAAAAAAGACAAGTAATAGAGGCGAATGTCTTTAAAAAGCCGCCTGTGCTTAAATAAAAATTGTCTAAATAAGTGAATACAATGTTTCACGCCCTCGAAATAACTTTCGAACTGATTGTTTGTGAGTTATTTCGAGGGTGTTACGATTTTGTTTCACTCTTTTTCTATTCTTTTCTTTGAAAAGCTTCTAAGTTATTCTACATCAGATAGTTAACTATAAAAATAGGTCAAAGAACTGAAAATTGTGGATAACTTAATTAAGTGTCTGATAATTAAGAGGTTATAAGACTATATTAAAATAATTTAAATTATCAGATTTGGTAGTCTGCGTTTTATTTTATAATTTTGCAGTGAATTTGGCGTTTTGGGGATGCCTTTCACTAATTTGAGCAATAATTTAAAGCAATTATCGATATAATGTTAGCAAGTCCTAAAGCTCTTTGGGACAATTGTCTTACGCTTATCCGTCAGCATGTCTCTGAGCAACATTTCAATACGTGGTTTAAACCCATTGTTTTCGAGTCGTATAAGCCGGCTACGAAAACTTTGCTGGTTAGAGTTCCGAGTACTTTCTTCTATGAGTATTTGGAAGCAAACTTCGTGGACTTACTGAGCAAGGTCTTGCATCAGAATTTTGGTGAAGGTATTCGTCTGACTTATCGTGTTGTGGTAGTCAAGGATGCTCCTGGTGGAACTACACCTTTGCCTTTAGATCCTGATGATGCTAATGACTTGAGTCCTAAGAGTCATCAGGCTCAGGCAGGAAGTGAGACTGCTGCAGCAGGAGAATCTCAAATGGATGATATTGATACCCAACTTGATCCTAAGTTGACATTTAATAATTACATGGAGGGTGAAAGTAATAAGCTTCCACGTTCTGTGGGATTGTCTATTGCAGAACATCCTAATACAAGTCAGTTTAATCCGATGTTTATCTATGGTCCGTCTGGTAGCGGTAAGACACATTTGGTCAATGCCATTGGTGTTAAGGCTAAGCAGATGTATCCGCAAAAACGCGTGCTCTATGTGAGTGCCCGTCTCTTTCAGACGCAATATACAGATGCTATTCTGCACAATTCAAGCAATGATTTCATCAATTTCTATCAGTCTATCGATATGCTGATCGTTGATGATATTCAGGATTGGGCAGGCAAGGCAAAGACATTGAATACGTTTTTCCATATCTTCAATCATCTCTTCCGTAATGGTAAGCGCATCATATTGGCAAGCGACCGTCCTCCGGTAGATTTGAAAGATGTGCCAGATCGCCTTCTGACGCGTTTCTCTTGTGGTTTGGTATGTGAATTGGAAAAACCGAACGAGCAGCTCTGTGTGGATATCTTGAGTAATAAGATACGTCGTGATGGTTTGAAAATTTCCAAGGAGGTTGTTAGTTTCATTGCTCAAACCTGTAATGGTAGTGTGCGTGATTTGCAGGGTGCCATCAATGGTTTGCTGGCTTATAGCATTGTGTATAACAGCAATATTGATATCCGCTTGGCAGAACGCGTTATCAAGAGAGCCGTGAAGGTGGATGACAAGCCTTTGACGATAGATGATATCGTAGAGAAGGTTTGTACTCATTATAATGTGACTACAGCTGCCGTGAACAGTAAGAGCCGTAAGCGTGATTATGTGGTGGCAAGACAGGTGACGATGTATCTGGCACAGAAATATACCAAAATGCCTGCTTCACGCATAGGTAAGCTTGTAGGAAATAGAGATCATAGTACTGTGATTCACAGTTGTTCAAAAGTGGAAGAGCGATTGAAAATCGATGCAACTTTCAGCGATGAAATAATGAGTATAGAAAACTCGTTTAAGTTGAAAGCGTAATGAAATGTTTTTGTTTTTCTATCTCACGACGAAGCTCCTCTTCTGTAGGCATGAAAGACATATATTTAGCTGCAAAAAGCTGTTCACTTTCATGAAGCACAGAATATTTGGCAATAGTGTTGTCAGTTTCTGTACAAAGCAAAACACCAATAGTTGGATTGTCATCCTCGCCTTTTACAAGGTCGATATAAAAATCGACCGTATCAGTCTTGATGTGCTTTTGGCGGTCAACGAATGCAAAATGTACTCCACATCTCTTCTGATGCGTTTCTCAAGTACCACATTCTTGCCTTGGGATTTGTAACAGATAGCAGTCGTCTAATATGAGTCCAGTTAAGATTGTGTACGATTCGTACACTTTTCTAAAATCAGGAAACAGAATATAGAATTTCCGATAATGTTGAAGATTGTTGAATGTTGAGTGGTCTATATGCCACGATGAAAAGGTGGCGTATAGACCCTTGATTATATGGTGATATTCGTAATCTACATCTCCGCTTTCAGCAGCTTTATCTCCTCTGCTGTCAACCCCGTCATATCCATGACCGATGCTTCATCCAAACCCTTTGCCAGCATCTTTCTGGCAATCTCAAGGCTTCGCAGGTTCATGCCCTTTTCCATGCCTTCCTTCATGCCCTTTTCCATACCCTCAGCTATACCTTCACGCTTGGCTGTGTCTACGGAATTCTTGATGTCGCGATATGCCATCTTGCTGGTCTCGTACTCCCTCATTTCCTGCGGAGTAAACTTGGCTATCTCGGCTTCCTCGAAGAGGCGGTCGAAAACCTTGTCGCACAGCTCCTTCGGGCGCTGGGTAAGCTTATAGAGGTTCTTCAGTGCATAGAGCCACTTCTCGTAGAGCGTATCCAGTTGTTCAAGGGGTTTGTTGAACTTGGAAATCTCTACATAAATATATTCGAGTTTGTCGTAAAATACTTTGTGGGTAGCTGTGTCGCACAACTGCACATGATGGCGGATTTTCTCCTTGTCGAAGGCGTCCTCGTTCATGCTGAAGTTGAGCAGGGCTACGGTATAGACATGATTGAGTTTGAAATCCCATTCATTCCCCTTTGGTGCCTGTTCACGGATAGGGAAGGTTGAGTAGAAAAGGGCGCGATCCTTGAAATACGTCTGGTAGGCATTCTGCATTTCTACGATGAACTTCTCGCCGTTTTCGCCCTCGCAATATACATCAAAGATGGCTCTGCGATCGGTATATACATCTCCCACATGCTCTGGATTCAGATACGATACGTCCTTCACAACCTGTCTGCCATTAAACAAGCTGTTGAGGAAACAAATGAGCAAATCCTTGTTTATTGCTGTTCCAAAAATTCGCTTGAAACCGAAATCGGTCAGCAAGCTGATGTATCTTTCTTCTACCTGCTTCATAATCATCTGTTTTAAAATTCTCAAGCGCAAAGTTACGACTTTATTTTCATATCTGATAGAGATTTTGGGGAAAAGTTTCTGAAAAAGTTAGAGATTGCGTTTTTTATGTGAGAGGACAAGGGTCTTGGTACCTGTTGGGTGGATAATATGGTTGTGGCTTTTCGATGTAAGTTCCCAGTCAGATTCTATTTCCTGAAAATTTTTCGTAAGTTTTTATAAGATTTTGTGCGTTTATCACTATTTTTGATTATATTTGCAACCAATATGGAATTAACCTAAACAAAAGTGAAGATATGGTTATGAAACAGAAATTTAAACTCATATTTTATGGTGTAGGAGCGCTGATTTTATTGCCCCAATCCATTCATGCCCAATTTGTAAATATGGAGGGGTTGGACTCTTTACGCCTGTCGGGATCGGTGAGCGTGGTGGAACCTGAACTCCTGAAGAAAGGCGTACTTCACAATGCCCTCGATGCATTGAGTGGACAGACAGCCGGTGTCAATGTCACAACCAATGGACTTGACCGTATCGCCATGTTGAACGCTGTTCGTGTTAGAGGTACTACTTCCATTATGGGAGGTAACGAACCACTTGTTATTATTGATGGCGTAACCTCTGATGTGGCTACACTTGCAACAATTTATCCTGCGGATATAGAAAGTTTTACGGTTCTGAAAAATGCCAGCGAAACTGCACTTTATGGTTCGCGTGGTGCTTCGGGTGTTATTCAGGTGAAAACCAAAAAGGGTACAGGTAAGGGATTTCAGATCTCTTATGAGGGCAGCTATGGCATCGAAGCTATGTATAAAAGTATGGAGATGCTCAATGCTGCTGAATATATTGCGGCTGCACAGAAGTTGGGATTGGAATATAATGACAAGGGATATGATACCAACTTCCGAAAGGCTATCACTCGAACAGGAAATATCCAAAACCATTATCTGGCTTTCAGTGGTGGAAATCCACAGAGCAACTATCGCGCTTCTTTTGGTTATATTGATCATAATACCATCATCCGTAGTAAGGGGTATCGCAATTTAGTGGCTAAGATTGATGTCACTCAGAAGGCATTTAATAATAGGCTGACTGGCGACTTCGGTGTATTTGGTTCTTCATATAAAAACAATGATATCTTTGACAGTCAGATGCTCTTCTATTCTGCCGATGCAATGAATCCTACCTATCCATTCGATAGAGAGAAGGGCAGTTGGGTAAAGAATGGAGCGGCTTCGCAGGTGAATCCACCAGGAGCCTTGCTGCAGGAGCGAAATGATAGTAAGAATATGAACTTCAATGGTCATCTGAAGCTGAAATATGATATCTGTAATTATCTGAATGTCACTGCATTCGGAGCATACGGCTATGCTTCCAATGAAAATAATCAGTTCTGTCCTACATGGGTTTGGGCGCAGGGCAATCTCTATCGTGGTGAATTCAAGAGTGAGGAATGGCTTGGTAATGTTTCCTTAAACTATCAGCATTCCTGGGGTATTCATAATCTCAAGGCGATGC
Source organism: Prevotella sp. AM42-24 (assembly GCF_003461825.1). Taxonomy (NCBI): domain Bacteria; kingdom Pseudomonadati; phylum Bacteroidota; class Bacteroidia; order Bacteroidales; family Prevotellaceae; genus Prevotella; species Prevotella sp. AM42-24. The sequence goes on from NZ_QTXV01000011.1 coordinate 63,746, forward strand.
TTGGCGCAGAATATCAGAAAAATATCCGAACTGGTTTCTGGACTTCTGCCAAGGGAATTACCAACAACGGGATGTATTATCACAATATAGGTGCTGCCGCCTCTCGTCCTTATGGAGGAACGGATAGCAACTATGAAGATCTGGCCTTAGCTTCTGTGATGGGGAATATCGACTACACCTTATTAAATAAATATAGCCTTTCGGTTTCCATGCGTGGTGATGGTTCTTCGATGGTGGGCGATGATCATACTTGGGGTTTCTTCCCATCCATCTCTCTTTCCTGGGATATGAAACAGGAAGAATGGCTCCGTCATATCAAGGATATTACGATGCTGAAACTCCGCACGGGCTATGGTAGGTCGGGTAATCTTGGTGGCATATCTGCTTATACCACGATGAACACGGTGAGACAGAACGGCATTGTTTCGGTGAACAGTTCGCCTACGGTGACGATGGGGATGATTAGCAACAACAATCCTGATTTGAAATGGGAAACACGTGCTACCTGGAACCTGGGCGCTGATCTCGGCTTGTGGAATAACCGGCTGGTTCTGACGGCTGAATATTACTATTCCAAGACTACGGATATGCTTTATGCCTATGACGTGCCTGTACCTCCATTCGCCTACGATAAACTGTTGGCGAATATTGGTTCGATGAGCAATCAGGGTTTAGAGATAGGCTTTTCTTTCACTCCTATCCAGAAGAAGGACATGGAACTGAACATCAATATGAATCTCTCTTGGCAGAAGAATAAACTCCTGTCGTTGAGCGGTGAATATGCTGGTATGCAGATGTCGGCAGCCGATATTACTGCGATGGGTGCCTTGTCGGGTGCCGGGCAGCATGGCGGTTATAATAATGTGGTCTATCAGATTGTGGGGCAGCCGCTTGGTGTGTTCTATCTGCCTCATTGCAAGGGACTCGTGGAAGATGGCAACGGACATTATCGTTATTACATCGAAGACCTGGATCAGAATGGAACCGTTGATTTGAGTGATGGCGGCGATAGATATATTGCCGGACAGGCTACTCCTAAAGTAACGTTGGGCTCCAATATCAGTTTCCGTTATCGCGACTGGTATCTCTCTCTGCAGATGAATGGTGCTTTCGGACATAAGATTTTCAACGGCACAGGATTGGCATACACCAATATGTCGAGTTTCCCGGATTACAATGTACTGAAGGGGGCACCAGAGAAGAATATCGTAGATCAGAATGTTTCTGATTATTGGCTGGAGAATGGTGATTATCTCAACTTCGAGTATCTTACCCTCGGCTACGACATTCCTATCAAGAAAGGGGTGATACAATCGCTCAGGGTATCAGCGAGCGTGAATAATCTTGCCACAATCACCAGTTACAGCGGATTGACTCCGATGATCAACAGTTATGTGGTAAACAGCACGATGGGTATAGATGATAAGCGGACTTATCCTCTTTACAGAACCTTCTCGCTGGGTATAAGTGTTCAATTCTAATAATAGATGAGTATGAAACGATATAGAATATTATCTGTTCTGATGGCAGTCTTGGCATTGACATCGTGTTTGAATGAGCATCCGAAAGATCAGCTCGACGAGGATGCCATCTATGGTTCTGCATCGGAGATTTATACCAATGCCGTAGCTTCACTCTATAATTATATAGGTGGAGCCAACGAGAGTGAAGGTATTCAGGGAACTTGTCGCGGCATCTACGATTATAATACGCTGACCACTGATGAGGCTATCATTCCAATCCGTGGTGGCGACTGGTATGATGGTGGTTTGTGGAATGCCATGTATCAGCATCGGTGGACTGAAGATGATGCTTCACTCTATGATACCTGGAAGTATCTCTATAAAGTGATAGTTCTGGCTAATAAGTCGCTTGACATCATTGATGCCAAGTCTTCCATGCTTACTGCCAGCCAGAAAGACAAATTCAAGGCTGAGGTTAGGGCTATCAGGGCTTTGATGTATTATGAGGCGATGGATATGTTTGGCAGGATTCCTGTTGTCTTGTCTTCGGGAGAATCGGAAATCTATCAAACTGCCTCGAAAATGCCAGATATCTCTTTGACAGATACGAACCTGTCGGCACAGAGCGAGCGAAGTGAAACTTTCCGGTTTATCTTCAGTGAACTACAGCAGGTACTTCCTTATCTGTCGGAAGAACATAGTAATAAGGAAGGAAATTATTATGGCAGGATGACGCAGCCGGTAGTCAATTTCCTTTTGGCAAAGTTGGCTTTGAATGCAGAAATATATATGTTTGATGATTGGACCGAGGGGTATGCTAAGCGTCCGAAGGGTAAGGATATTTATTTTATGGTGCAAACAGCCGATGGTGCTTATTCTCTGAAAGGCGGTAAGGCAAGCGAGCATCGCAGCATGAAGTTGAATGCCTGGGAAACCTGCATTTATTATTGTGATAAACTGGCGAGCGAAGGTTATGATTTGGAAGAAGATGATGCTTTCAATTTCTCTACGCATAATGAGACATCGAAGGAGAATATCTTCACGATTCCGATGGATAAGAATATCTATACCAATCAGTTCCATTATCTCTTCCGCTCTTATCACTATACACATGGCGGAGCCTTGGGATGGGGTAGTGAGAATGGTACTTGCGCCACAATCTCTACCATGAAAGCAAACCGCTATGGCGAAGCTGATGAAGATACCCGTTGCAGGATGAACTTTGTGGCAGGTGTGGTGGAAGTAGATGGTGAAAAACTTCTGATGGATAATGGTAAGCCATTGGAATATCAGCCTTTCGAAGTGGCTCAGAACCTGACCAACAGCAAGTATATCAAGACGGCTGGAGCGAGAATGGCAAAATATGAAGTGGATAGAACTTCGTATATGGATGGTAAGTTGCAGAGCAATGACATCGTTCTTTTCCGCTATGCAGACGTATTATTGATGAAAGCGGAGGCCAAGGTTCGTAATGGAGGAGAGGGTAATGTGGAACTGAATAGGATTCGTTCCCGTGTAGGTATGCCAAACCGACAGGCTACGCTCGACAATATCCTGGAAGAACGATTATTAGAATTGGTGTGGGAAGGTTGGCGTCGTCAGGATCTTATCCGTTTCGGAAAGTTTACTGCAGCCTATGATCTTCGTATTCCTTTAGCTGGTGAGTCATCGGGTTATACCACCGTTTTCCCAATTCCTAAGAAATGTATGGAATTGAATAAAAAGTTGGTGCAGAACAAGGGGTATGAGAAATCATTATAAAGAGGTTTATACAAAAAATCATCGGATTCCGCGGAATCCGATGATTTTTTGTTATAACTGATAAAACTTCGTGAAAGCCTTGACGCAATACTCGTGGTCGATTACGCTACCTGTTTCTCGACAACTGTGCATGGCGAGGATGGCATTACCCATATCTACACCCTTCAAAGGAATAGAAGAAGCGAGGATGTTACCAAGCGTACTTCCACCAGCTACATCACTGTGGTTTACAAATCGTTGGCATGGTACTCCGGCTGCATCGCAGATGCTGGCAAAGATGGCTGCTGATACAGCATCGCTTGCATACTTTTGTGCTGCATTGAACTTGATGACCGGACCGCCGCCAAGCATTGGGTGATTGGTCGGGTCGAACTTCTCACTATAATTAGGATGCCAAGCGTGGGCATTATCAGCAGAAATCATGAAAGCACGCTCTACTGCCTGGTAGTAAGCCTCCTCTGTGCCGCTCTGAGCAAGGGCAATGCGCTGGAGCATATGAGAGAGGAATGGACTTCCGGCACCCTGCTTGGTCTGAGATCCCGTTTCCTCATTGTCGAAGATGGCGAGAACGCGAGTTGTTTCAAATGCCGAAGTATCAGATGATGAAGTGGCATCTGCTGCAATCATCGCCTCTACACCTGCCCAGCACATAGATAAATCATCAAGTCTTCCTGAAGAGATGAATTCCTGATGCACACCGAAGGTGCAGGCTGGAGTGGCATCAGCCAGATAGAGGTCGAAGTCGAGAATATCTTCTTTCTTGATATTCAGTTCGCCTGTAATTACATTCATCAGGAGATTTCCCTTTTCCAGTTCATCATTGATGATGCCAAGGATAGGGAGAACATCCTTTTGCTTGCTCAATTTTACACCATCATTCACCTGGCGGTTGAAGTGGATGGCAAGATTGCTGATTTGCAGCAATGGGCGCTGGATATGAAGAAGGAGTGTCTGAGGATTCATGGCGTTCTCACCTTTTACAATCACTCTACCAGCTAAAGTCAAAGGGCGGTCGAACCAGGTTGACATGATAGGACCACCATACACCTCGGTATTTAGTTTCACGATGCCACCCTCACAAAGCATCTCTGCATTTGGCTTGATGCGGAAGGTAGGAGAATCGCAGTGAGCGCAAATCATGTGGAAACCGCCATCTGCCAATGACTTCTTACCGATTTGGAAAGCATAGATAGAGGAATCGTTCTTGGTAACAAAGAACTTGTCGCCAGCCTCAACCTTACCCAAAGGCTCCTGTGGGTTGATGCGATGGAAACCATTCTTCTCCAATTCTTCAGAGATATTCTTCACTGCCAGAAAGTTTACTGGAGAAGCGTCAAGGAAGGATAATAATCTTTTAATCATACTTTATGTCTTTATTCTGTTTTCAAATTGCCGAATGCAGCTTATCTTATGCAAAGATAATGCAAATGAGCGCAATGAAAACTTGTTTTCAAATTGCTGAGTGCAGCTTATCTTATGCAAAAATACAACATTTATTTTATTTAATCTCATAATTCTACTTGTTTTTCATTTTTTTATCAGAATGAACATAGACATGGAATGGAATAGCCGTGGAAGCAAGGAGAACATGAGGCTCAGTTCTTCTTCCAGCCTCAAAGCCAAGCTTTACAAGGCTTTCTGCAAGAATCGTTTCTCGGTTACGCTTGAAGCTAACGACATCTTCAACATAAGCAACCATGACATACAATTCTATAGCAAGGATGTTACTCTTTGGTAACACAGTTCGAACGATAGCTGTTAAGGAACAAGATGCTGATCAAGAAGAATTGAATCGTTTCGAAAAATAAAGAAATATATTTATATGAAAATAATGAAGCCTGCTTCAATGCGTGTTGAAGCAGGCTTCGCTGTTGATTGAAGTAAGTTTCGATGGCGAATGAAGCTTACTACGTTTTTATGCTCATTTGTATTCCTTTATGCTCCGTGGAAGAGGTATTCCTTTTGAATCTTCTCCGTGAGTCGAGTAAAGAGTTCTTCCACCAATTCATCTGCCACTTCGATGGCGTGGTTCAGAACCTCATCTGAGAAGTGCTGCAAGAGGTCTTGGGCTTTTATCGGGCTCTCCTTGTAAAGCTTCAAGTACTCTGTTTCCATCTCCTTCTGACGTTGGTCGTTCTCAGCCTCCAACTTGGCGTAAGCATCCTTGATGATAGGAGCGAAGGCATTATAGTCGGTCATGCCGAGTGTCATCACCTTGCGGAAACGCCAGTAGGCACTGTCGTCCTTGCATCTGCCATTAGCCACATGGGTGTAAAGCTCAGGGAAGGTTTTTACTCCCTGGTAGAGTGGGAGGAAGACGCTGAGGTCGCCCATGCCGAATGCGACGTAGGTGATGTGACCTATAGCATGAGGCAAATCCTCTCTTACCTGGATGATGTGGGTCTGCGTGGTGCGGAAGATAGATACTGGGCGATAAGGCTCTTTTCCATTCTCATGCAGATATGGATCATGATCGGTATGGTCATAATGGAAACGGAAGGCGGTGCGGAGGTCGGTGAGCGAGATCTTATGCGCAGCCTTGGCAAAGACAGGGAAGGTATTCTTGGTGACATCATTCTGGATGGCTGGTGAGAACATCTGCTGTAAACCCCATACACGTGGATAGTTATAGGTGGTGTCGAGTTCCTCATCACGAGAGTATGCCTTATGGAAATCGAACTTCGCCTTACCATGCTTGTCTTTCTCTGCCTCGGCATCATTTGGATCGTAAAGACCATTCTTCTCGGCAAACTCTATCAAGTCGGGTGCTGCCATGAAATTCTCCTTGTCCTCTGGTGCGTAATCACGGAAACGGCTTTGGTTACCGGTAACGAAGTACTGGTCCTTTGGCATACGGCAAGCCAACCACTTATGTCCGCAAGCATTCTCCAGATACCATATCTCCTTGTCGTCGATGAATCCGATGCCGAATCCTTCTGCCGAACCATATTGCTCGATGAGCTTGCCTAAGCGTGCAGCTCCCTCACGAGCGGTGTGAACGTATGGCAAAACGATATTGTAGGTGCAGTTCTCGGCAAGTCCATTCTTCACGTATGGGTCAAAGGCAAGTGCTTTATCGCTTGAAAAGATGGTCTCTGTAGAACTCATGCCCACGCCAGCCGTATTGAATCCTGCGCTTCCCCATTCGCCAGGGAATTGGTAATCTGGCAATCCTGTATATCCCAAAGCCTCCTTAGGCAGTGGACAGCGGAATTTGCTGTCCTTTGCCACAAATTCCTCAGAGCCAAACTTTGTATCCTCATGTACTTCGATGTTGATGGCCATCAGCGCATCGAAGTCGCTGGAACGGCAAAGGTATTTGGCGCCATCTGCACTCTGCTCTTCGCCTACGATGATGGTGGTACACTCAGAAGGCAGCTTGCTGGCTCTCTTCTCTACATTCTCGAAAGAATTATTTATTTCTTTTTTCATAATCGTTATGTTTTATGAATTTTATGGCTGCAAAAATACAGTTTTTCTTTTAAAGTGCAAGATTTTTTCAGCAAAATTAAACTTTAAGTTCTGTTGCGCAGTGTGCAGCAGAGAATATTCAAGGCATAAAAAGTAAACCAAAATCAGTTCGCTCCAGGGGATATAGTCAAGGTGAGTGTGGATGTAAGGAATAAGTTAAATAACTACAAGAATCTCCTTGGAAGTTTGGCATTATGCTTTTAAAACATTATTTTTGCAAAACGTAATAATTGTAGATTTTTAGAAAAATTCAAAAACAATGGAGATAGTAATCGGAATCATCATAGGGCTTGTCATCGGATTTGTTGTTGGCAAGCTGATGGAAGCTAAAACTGGTGGAGAGGAAAAAACACAACTGATAGCAAAAGTGCAGGTACTGGCGGCTAACATTGAGCAGGATAAACTACATCATGCTTCTGAGATGAAAGGTATGAAAGATTCTCATGCTTCTGAGGTTCATTCCTTGAAAGCTCAAATGGAGAATGAGCGACAGTATGCTGCGAAACTTCGGGCAGAGAGCGACCAGCAGTGGGCGCAGAAACTCGAAAACCTCAAGCAGGAGATGCAGCGGATGAATATCGAACAGCAGCGGGTGGCAGCGGAACAACTGGCTGCCAAGCAATCGGCTTTGCAGGAAAACAACCGTCTGCAGATGGATGAACTTCTGAAACCGATCAAGGAACAGTTTGCTGATTTCAAGAAATCGGTGGAGGAGAGTAAAACGCAGAATGAAGTAAACAAGAAAGAACTGCAGAATACCTTCGAGGCTACGATGAAACTCTTTCAGCAGGAACAGCAGCAGGCTGTATTGAGCCTGAAAGAGCAAACGTCCAAGATTGGTTCTGATGCAGCCAATCTCACCAAGGCATTGAAGGGTGATAGTAAGATGCAAGGTGACTGGGGAGAAATGGTCTTGGAAACCATCTTGGAGAATAGCGGATTGAGAAAAGACGAGGAGTTCTTTATCCAGGAAAATACCAAGGACGAGAATGGCAAGAATTTCCGCCCGGATGTCATCGTCCGATTCCCTGAAGGAAGAAGTGTGGTCATCGACTCTAAGGTTTCGCTTACTGCCTATACGGATGCCCTTGCTGCTGAGGATGATGCTGAGAGAGAAAGATTGATGAAGGCACATGCACAGAGTGTTCGCAAGCATATTGATGAATTGGCTGAGAAGGATTATTCCAAACTGGTAGAGGATGCCATCGGTTTTGTGCTGATGTTTATTCCGAATGAAACCAGTTATATAGCTGCTATGAGACAACAACCGGAGTTGAGTCGCTATGCTTATCAGAAGAAAATCATTATTATTTCTCCAAGCAACCTCTTGATGGCGCTACAACTCGCTTATAATCTCTGGCAATATGATCGCCAGAATAAGAACGTGGAGAAAATTGTTAAGACTGCTGCCGATTTATATGATAAAGTTGCTGTCTTTGAAGATACTTTTACCAGTATAGGTGATTTAATTACCAGACTCTCTGGAACCTTTGATAAGGCTAAAAAGCAACTTTATGATGGTGCTGGAAATGTCATGCGAAGGGTAGAAGGTTTGAAAGAACTCGGTGTAACTCCGAAAAAGCAACTGAAGGCTTTAGAGAAATAAAATGTCTTTTTAGGTGGCCTGTTTTTCATCTACATATATGGTACATAATATATAGGAGTAAATATACATAAAACAATATCAAAAGGATTTCAATATGAAACTAAACGACATTCTTTCTAACAATTTTAATGCTGAAGAATGGGAGGCGAAAGGTTATCAGCTTCCTCAGTATGACATCGCTGCTGTAGCCAAGAAGACTCATGATGAGCCTACTTGGGTTCACTTTGGCGCAGGTAACATTTTCCGTGCGTTCCCTGCCGCTATTCTCAACGATGCACTTAACACGGGTAAGTATGACCGTGGTGTCATCGTGGTTGAAAGTTTTGACTATGAAATTATCGATAAGGCTTATCGTCCTTACAATAACCTCTCTCTTCTCGTAAGCCTCCAGTCTAATGGTACTATTGAGAAGAAGGTCATCGCTTCTATCACAGAGAGTCTCAAGGCCGATAAGCAGTTTTGTGAAGACTGGGCTCGTCTGGTTCAGATCTTCCAGGCTCCAAGTCTGCAGATGGTAACTTTCACCATCACCGAGAAGGGATATTCTTTCAATGATGCAGATTTAGCTCGTGGTCTCGACGCAGTTTTTGCTATGGGTAAGTTGACGGCCCTCCTTTATGAAAGATACAAGGCAGGTAAGTTGCCTATCACCCTTCAATCTACTGACAACTGTTCTCACAATGGCGATCATGTAAAGGCTGGTGTGAAGGCTTATGCTGAGCGCTGGGTAAAGGATGGCATCGTTGAGGCTGGTTTCCTGGATTATATCAACGATAGCAGCAAGGTTACATACCCTTGGTCTATGATAGATAAGATTACTCCACGTCCTCATGAGAAAGTGCAGGCGATGCTGGCAGAGGATGGCTTTGAGGACAACGAAACCATCATCACCGAAAAACATACTTTTACAGCTCCTTTTGTGAATGCTGAGGAGGTGCAGTATCTCGTTTGTGAGGATACTTATACCAATGGTCGTCCACCATTGGAGTTGGGCGGTGCACTCTATACCACCCGCAAGACGGTGGATGAGGTAGAGACCATGAAGGTAACCACCTGTCTGAACCCGCTGCATACTGCCATGTCTATCTATGGTTGCATGCTCGACTATACTTTGATTTCTGCCGAGATGGCTGATGAGGACCTGCGTGCCTTCATCCAGAAGATGGGTTATATCGAGGCGATGCCTGTGGTAACAGACCCAGGAGTCTTGAATCCATACGAGTTTATCGGTACCGTGATCAATAAGCGTCTGCCAAACCCATTCATGCCAGATGCTCCTCAGCGTATCGCTACTGATACCAGTCAGAAACTTTCTATCCGTTTCGGTGAAACTATCAAAAAGTATATCGCTCGCGGTCTCGACAAGAGTAATCTCGTATTGATTCCATTGGTATTAGCTGGTTATGCCCGTTATCTCAAGGCTTTGGATGACAATCTGAAACCATTCGAGCCATCTTCCGACCCATTATTGGCTGAACTTCAGGCTATTGTAGCTCCTCTGGAAGTAGGTAAGGCAGATCAGGACTATTCTTGTCTCAAGAATCTCTATACCCGTAAGGATGTATTTGGTCTCGATCTCTACGAAGCAGGTTTCGGAGAGCAGATAGAAGGCATGGTGAAGGAACTCTTTGCCGGCAAGGGTGCTGTAAGACAGACATTGCATAAGTATGTTTCTGCGAGATAATTCATTTTCAAACTTATACATTATATAATATATGGAAAGAACATGGCGCTGGTTTGGCAAGAAAGATAAGATTACGCTTGCACAGTTGAAACAGATAGGTGTTGAGGGCATCGTTACCGCATTGCACGATGTTCCTCTGGGCGAGGTTTGGACGCGTGAGAAGATTCATGAACTCAAGGAGTACATTGAATCTTACGGTATGAAATGGAGCGTGGTTGAGTCTCTGCCAGTGGTTGAAACCTTGAAATATGGCGGTCCTGACCGTGATCATCAGATTGAGGTTTATAAGAAGAGTCTCCGCAACTTAGGTGAGGAAGGCATCAAGTGCATCTGCTACAACTTCATGCCGGTTTTAGACTGGGCACGTACCGATTTGGCACATGAGAATCCTAACGGAGCCAACAACCTCTATATGAACTGGGGCGAGTTTGCCTACTTCGATATCTACATCCTGCAGCGTGAAGGCGCTCGTGAAGATTGGGCTGAGTTCTCTAAGGAACACAAGTGGGGTAGAGACCTCGTGGCTGAGGCTGATGAAATCAAGAAGACTTCTACGCCAGAGCAGGATCATGCTTTGGTAGAGAACATCATCATCAAGACCCAGGGTTTTGTATCCGGTAATTTCAGCGAGGGTGATGCTGCTCCTGTACAGAAGTTCCGCGACCTCTTGAAACTTTATGATGGCATTGACAAAAAGAAGTTGCAGGAGAATATGAAATACTGGCTGGAGGCCATCATGCCTATCTGCGATGAGTACGATATCAACATGTGTGTTCACCCAGATGATCCTCCTTATCCAGTATTCGGATTGCCAAGAATCATTGGTCGTGCAGAGGATATCCAGTGGATGTTGGATGCTGTACCAAATAAGCACAATGGTTTGACTTTCTGTGCAGGTTCATTCTCTGCCGGTGAGCACAACGACTGTGTGGCAATGGCTAAGCTGTTCGCCGATCGCACTCACTTCGTTCACCTGCGTTCTTGCTATATCTTCCCTAATGGCAACTTCACGGAGGCTTCTCACTTAGGTGGTCGTGGTCATCTCATCGAACTTTGCCGCATCTTCGAGAAGGCAGAGCAGGAAGGCAAGTGCAATTCTGGTCGTCGTCTCCCTATGAGAGTGGACCATGGTATGACCTTCACCGATGAGCCTGGTGGCGTATTCGATGAGAGTAACCACGGACACAATGCCGGTTACACGCTTCTGGGTCGTATGTTTGCCATGGGTCAGATTCAGGGCGTCATCGCCACCGTGGATGATGAACTCGGTATTGAGTACAAACAGCCAGGATTTTATGATTAGTTAATATGGATTCCAGAGTTGAACATCCCTAACTTTGTTGCCACTATGGTTAGCGCTATCTCCTTCGAGATACTGCTCCATAGTGGCTTCTTTTTGTTTGGTCACTTGGTGCCGATGATAGTAGGATATGCCAATGGCTACAGCCAAGAGAAAGACTATGCAGCCAAGAAGTATGATGACATTTCGGTTCTGAGGCTTTTCTAATAGTCTTTTGCGCAGAATCTCAATGCTGCTTGGGCGCAGCAAGGGATTGTGGGTAGTGCATATCTTAGCAATTTTCTCCAGTTTTTTATCTCCGATAGATGTGGCTATTTCTGTGATGACCATTCCCAAGGAAAAGATATCAGTCCTCGGTTCTGCCTTTGCGTCAGGCATGAACTGTTCTGGTGCGATAAATCCTGTAGTGCCAGCAGGGTGCTTGAGAATGAAGAATGCATCGCTGTCTGATAGTCCGAAGTCGATGATTTTCACATTCTGTCCTGTATGGGTAATTTTTCCTTATCCTAAATTCCGCAGCATTTTAGTTTAACTTATTTTAT
>NZ_QTXV01000110.1:0-5232 GCF_003461825.1 Prevotella sp. AM42-24
TACGTTTTTGCCATTTTTCCTTTGTCATTTCGAATAAAATGATTAGCTTTGCTGTTGTAAAATAGCAAGTTTTTAAAGGATGCAGAAGTATAAACTTTAACGAAGCGCTTTATTGAGGTCTAATGATGCGCTTCGTTAGGTGCTAATGATGCGCTTCTTTAAGGTGCAATGATGCGCATCTTTAAGTCATGTTGTTTCTCTATAAGCTATATTCTTGAAAATCAATAACTTTCGGCAAAGATTTAATAGGTTGAAAATGGGTTGGGCACTATTTCTGCCACTTTCTCCAACCATTCTTTATCAATACTATCGAAGGTGTTGAGGTGTTCGCTGTCAATGTCCAGTACGGCGATGACCTCACCATTTCTGATGACAGGCACTACTATCTCTGAGCGGGAAGCACTACTGCAAGCGATATGACCAGGAAACTTTTCTACATCTTCTACAACGATGGTTTCTGCCTTGTCCCAAGCTGTGCCACAAACTCCCTTGCCCCGTTTGATGCGGGTACAAGCCAAAGGTCCTTGGAAAGGTCCTAATACAAGGTTTTCATCAATGACGCGATAGAAACCTACCCACCAGAAATGAAAGGTATCCATGATGCATGCTGAAATATTTGCCATGTTGGCGATGATGTCGCTTTCTCCCTCTATGAGCGATTGAAGCTGAGGGAGGAGAGTGGCGTAAAGTTCTGCCTTCGTTTCTCCTTTTATTATAAGATGTTCTGCCATGATGAAAATGTCTTATCTTGTTGATGTTTATGCAAAGTTACTGATTTTCTCTTTATATTTTCTTCGCTGAGATTTCGGTATCAAGCGTAGCGGTGTAATCGGTACCATGCTATCGTCATGTTTTATACTGAAACAAATTTCCACTACTCGTTAGAGAAAGTCAGTCGAGGGGGAGAGTTTTGCTTGTTTTTGAATGTTTCTTTACAAGGACATCATTTTAAGGTCATAATATAATAATCTTGTGTGTGTCGCATCCTCATCATTTTTGGTAAGCTCTAAGAAGTTGTTCTTAAGATAAAATGGTATAGCCTCTATATATGCATCCACTGTAATAAAGCGACACCCTGTTTTATTGTCTTTGGCAAAATATCCTTTAATAAAATTTAGAAGTTTTGTTCCAAAATGTAACTTCCGAGCATTTTTGTCAACAGCTAATCTACATATTTTTACTGCTGGATAGCTTTTAAGACGTTTTGAGTTTTTAAAACGTCTTTTGAACCTATTAAACTCAGTGTTGTTCTCAAACTCAGTTAGGGAGATTTTATCATTTGCTAAGCTGAAGTATGCAAGGACTGCACCATTTTTATCTTCAATAACATAGGTAACGGCTAACAACTCTCCCCGATATAGCTGCGACTCATTAAGGATGAAGTCATTTAAGTCTTCATCCCCACAATTAAAATTAGATATTCTGTCACCAATATCTAATCTTCGAATCTTTAACGGTTCGCAAATGTCTTCATTATCGTTCATAATCAGTTTGCGAATAAACTCATGATATAATTATAGTCACGATTGATTTCTTCCATCTTTTCGCGGCTTTCCTTTGGAGGATTTTTCATCCTGGCCTCAAATACTCTGGCATCTTCACCATGAAGTATGGGTGTTTCTTTTATAGGTCTTGCCATATTTCTTATTATTTGTTAATTAATATCTTCTGCAAAGTTAAGACATTTATTTGTATTAATCAAGAAAATCTTGGATTTTTTCTTTATCTCCCTATAACTTTTCAAGAAATTGGAAAATTCGGAGTATCGTAACTTGTAAATATCGATTTAAAATATTAGCTTTGCAACATCTAATCCTAAAGGTTATGATAGTAAATATGAACGAGGACTGATAGAATTGATTGAAATATTTTCCGTCTTTCAATCTTTTTTCGTACTTTTGCACCATTATTTAAAGAATGGAATATATGACAGATAAAGATATGAAATGGAAGACGCTCTCGCAGAAATATCTGATAGAGAAGCCTTGGCTCACGGCGCGTGTTGATAAGGTGCAGTTGCCAACTGGGGTTATCATTGACGAATATTATGTGTTGGAATATCCTGATTGGGTGAATACCATTGCCATTACGAAGGACGGAAAGTTTGTGTTTGTTCGACAGTATCGTTATGCGATAGGAAAGACGGTGAACGAACTTTGCGCTGGAGTGGTGGAGAAGGGGGAAGACCCGATGGATGCTGCCAAGCGAGAACTGATGGAAGAAACTGGATTTGGTGGTGGTAACTGGCAGAAGTGGATGACAATCTCTGCTAATCCAAGTACACATACCAATCTGACTCACTGCTATTTAGCCACGGATGTTGAACCTTTAGGTGAACAGCATCTTGATCAAGGTGAAGACTTGGAACCTCGTATGTTCTCCCGTGAGGAAGTATTGGATATGCTACAGAAAGGGGAGATATGGCAGGCTTTGATGGCTGCTCCACTATGGAAGTATTTCGCAAACTAAACGTTGTTTTTGTCATATGGATTTACGTTTGTCGGTTATATCAATAGTTGCGATGATTGCATTGCCTGTCTTCTCTCAGGAAGATAGCATCAAGACCGTTCATCGTATTGCTGCAGATGCTGTGCCTGCTACCATCTTTCATACCAACGAGTTTCTGCGTGGTGGAAATGAGGAAATCAGGACGATGAACCACGATATGACCTTTACTCTTAAATATGCTTTTATGAATAGAGATGAGGTACGACCGGGGGCTATTCATCAGGGAGTGTATCAGGGTGTGGGCTTGGCAAGGCATGAGTTCAACCGATGGCTGGCAAACCCTATCTCTGTTTATCTGTTCCAAGGTGCGCCTATCGTGAATTTCTCGCGCAGGGTTTCGCTCAATTATGAATGGAACTTAGGTATGGCATTTGGGTGGAATGGATATGATGAACAAAGCAATCCGGAAAACAAGGTTATCGGTTCGAAAGTAACTGCTTATATTGATGCTGATCTTTACGTCAGATGGATGCTCTCCAAGGCCTTTGACTTGAATGCCGGTATCTCGTTGAGTCATTTCTCTAATGGAAACACCACCTATCCTAACATGGGGCTGAATACGGGTGGTATCCGTTTGGGATTGGCTTATTATATCAACCGACAACCATTGTCTGTGCCGAAGGTGAAGCGGGAGAAGTTGCCAGACAGCCGTGGTTTTTATACAGATATGATTCTGTATGGTGCCTGGAAGCAGGGCGTAGGGTATGATGGTAATGATCATTATCTGTTGCCTGGAAAATATGGCGTGATGGGCTTCAATGTCAATCCGATGTATCGGCTGAATCCGTGGCTCAGTTTAGGAGCGTCGCTTGATGGCGTGTACGATCGTTCGGCCGGCAGGGAGAATGATTCCTGGGGCGAGGATGTGAATCGTAAGTTTAGTACTCAGGCTGGTTTGGGCCTTTCTGCTCGTGGCGAATTTGCCATGCCTTATTTCAGCATCAACTTCGGTGTCGGAACCTATCTGCTTGGCAATCGCAACGATTTCAGAGGTGTGTATGAAGTGCTTGCCCTGAAGATTCATATCACCAAACGTGCCATGCTGCACATCGGCTACAGTCTTGTGGATTTCAAAACTCCCAATAATCTGATGCTGGGATTGGGGTGGCGATTTGGCGGCAAGTAATGCCGCCATCTTTCGCCAGCTATTCTATTATGATATCTTATTTCTTTATTTGAATATATTTTTGATAGCATAAAGCGGATATACCCTGATGTCTTCATAACACGAAAAGTTTTCGAGTGATGTGCGGATTCCGTAGTCGATGCCTTTCTGTTGAAGGAAAATACGCATGCTTTGCATTGATCCTTTTATGCCCGACTTTACTTCAATAGGTCGTATTTTATCGCCTAGCTGAACCACATAATCCACCTCTGCGTTGCTACCGCTTTTTTCTCTGTGCCAGCAGTATAATGATCGCGGTTCGTAGCATGGCGATGATTTTATAATCTCATTACCTACAAAGGTTTCTGCAATGGCTCCTCGATTAATTACTTGCATATCAGTGGTAGCGATAAAATCGGCAATGTTCAGTCCTAAAACGCTTTGTAGTAAGCCTGTATCTAGAAATATCATGCGGCGGTATTTCTCATTGATTTCTGCGCCTAAAGGAATTCCGTTGGCAGAGGTATGGGTGACTGGATATACAAGACCTGCTAAAATCAGTGTTTCCAGTGCTGTCTTGATTTGCCCACTATTACCATCGCAGTCCACCTTATTATATACAAACTTTCCTAGTCCTTGTTCTGCTACAGAACGGAATACTGCATCGATTCGCATAGATGGTACCCTTTGACGATATTTTGCAAAGTCATCTCTGTAGGATTGTATCAATTCTTTCAATATGCGCTGGCATTCCAGTAGGTCTCCGTCTTTACAAAATCTAGCTATGACGGCTGGCATGCCTCCGAGAACAAGAAACTTACGTAGTTGTCTGGCTGCTTGCTCGTGTATTGGTTCAGGCAAAGGTGTCTGAGGTGTGGATTTGGAAATCATATCGGCCAGCATCTCGTCATTTGTTGCCCACAGGAATTCTTCAAAACTGAATGGGTACATAAAAATACTACGTATTCTTCCTACTCCATAAGATGGTAATGATTCCAAAGCAAACTCTAACAATGAACCTGCTGCAATGAGATGTAGCTCAGAATATTTCTCATAAAAATATCGTAGGCGATTAATGGCTTGTGGGCATGCCTGTATTTCATCAAAGAACAACAAGGTCTTGCCTGCGATGATAGGAATGTGTAGCTGGATGGATAGCAATTGGCAGATTTCCTGTGGTGAGTAAGTGCCGTTGAACATATAATGTATATCTGGGCGTTCATTGAAATCTACTTCTGCAAAATATTCAAACTCTTCTGCAAGATGTCTTACTGCTGATGTCTTTCCTACTTGTCTTGCTCCACGTAAAAGCAATGGTTTTCTCTCTTGAGATTTCGCCCAAATCTCAAGTTCTTTGTCTATATGTCTTTTTAGATATTTCTTCATAATTCGTAACACGTTGATAATCTGGTGCAAAGATACGAATTTTTCTAAAATTAGGGGCTAAGAATGGGTTAAATCTTCTAAAATTAGGGGCTAAGAATGGGCTAAGTCTTCTAAAATTAGGGGCTAAGAATGAGCCAGACCTTCTAAAATTAGGGGCTAAGAATGGCATGAAGGTTTTACTACCAGGAAGAGATTTGTCTTATACGTGAAAAAGTTGTCACCTTTAGGATGGT
>NZ_QTXV01000111.1:0-3981 GCF_003461825.1 Prevotella sp. AM42-24
GATGTGAAGCCAACATAATTGACTACGCAACATATGAATTAAAAGTAGTAGATTTTGAGCCTGAGTTTGCAGGTAAGTTGAACTTCTATGTTTCTGCTGTTGACGAATTGATGAAAGGGGCAGATGATAATCCTACTATTGGGCTACTCATTTGCAAGCACAAGGATGACATGACCGTAGAATGGGCTTTCAAAGGTGTCGATCGTCCATTGAGCGTGGCCGAATATGAGAATGAGATTCTTAAAGCAGTGGAAATGTTGCCAACTCCAGAGGAGATAAAAGAAAACCTCAAGTTGGAAGCAGAATTAGATGAAGACAAGAAATAGTTATAATTCGCCAACAAGTTGTTGGCGAATTATATACAGCGCATCTTGAGGATAGAAATCAAATTCGATGAATGACAAGATTGGTGAGACGCTGTCTCACCAATTCAAAAAAGGATGAGACAAAAATGTGGAACACGGTCCCACAAATTAGTCAAGCATTGCTTGACCAATTCAAACTCAGAGGCAGTCCAATAACTTTTAAAGATACATTGAAATTATAAACAATGAACGGCAAACAATTAAAGAACAGCATATTACAATGGGCGATACAAGGAAAACTTGTACCGCAAGACCCAAATGACGAGCCTGCAAGCGTTTTGCTTGATAAGATTCGTCAGGAGAAAGAACGCTTGATCAAGGAGAAGAAAATCAAGCGTGACAAGAACGCATCTATTATCTACCGTGGTGAGGACAATTCCTATTATGAGAAGATGCTTGCTACAGGGGAGGTGAAATGTATTGATGAGGAGATACCATTTGAAGTGCCGCAAGGTTGGGAATGGGAACGCATTGGTAACCTTTTTGAGACAACAAGCGGTTCCACACCTCTAAGCAGAAATCCCGACTACTACCAAAATGGCAGCATTAATTGGGTTCGCACGACAGACTTAAATAATGGAGTTTTATGCAAGACGGAGATACAAATTACGGAAAAAGCTTGTTCTGACTACAACCTTACCATTCTCCCACAAAACTCGGTATGTATTGCGATGTATGGCGGTGCAGGAACGATTGGAAAACATAGCATTCTACAGTTTGATACAACCATCAATCAGTCAGTTTGTGCCATTAAGCCAAATGGATATTGCAATATGGATTATCTTCATACTTTTATCGAATATCAAAGACCTTATTGGATGGATTTTGCTGCTGGATCGAGAAAAGACCCGAATATAAATCAACTCATTATAAAGCATTGTCTATTACCTATCCCACCACAAAAGGAACAGACACGCATAGTAGAGAAGTTGAGCTTACTCCATCCATATATAACCCAATATGGAGAATGTCAAATAAAACTTGACTATATAAACAAAGAGATATTGGATAAATTTAAAAAGTCCATTTTACAGGAAGCAATTCAAGGAAAAATTGTTCCGCAACTTACAGAGGAGGGTACTGCTCAAGATTTGTTGGAGCAGATTAAGATAGAGAAGCAGATTTTAGTAAAAGGGGGCAAACTAAAGAAGGCCGCTTTGGCTACTTCTGTCATCTTCCGTGGTGACGATAACAAGTATTGGGAGAAGTCGGAAGATGGGGCTGTATGTATTGATGAAGAAATACCATTTGAGATACCGTCAAATTGGGCGTGGGTACGACTTGACGATATTTGTTCTTTTATTCATAGAGGCAAATCACCCAAATATAGCCCTATAAAGAAATATCCTGTTGTTGCTCAAAAATGCAATCAATGGGTTGGATTTTCCATAGAAAAAGCAAAGTTTATTGAGCCACAGAGTATTACATCTTATAATAGTGAGTATTTCTTGCAAGATAGAGATTTGATGTGGAACTCTACAGGATTGGGAACATTGGGTAGAATGGCTATATACTACACGCTACTAAACCCTTATGAATTGGCTGTTGCAGACAGCCATGTTACAGTTATTCGTCCATACAAAACGTACATCGTTTCTGAATACCTGTACTATTATTTTGCAAGTAATACAGTTCAGTCTGTTATTGAAGACAAATCAGATGGCAGTACAAAGCAAAAGGAATTAGCAACAAAGACTGTAAAAAGCTATCTTGTTCCACTACCACCATTTGCAGAACAACTGCGTATAGTACAAAAGATTAAGTCCGTAACAAGTATTATGAGCAGATAGGAAAAAATTGCATAGATATAACAGAAGAAATTCCTTTTGAAATCCCTAATAATTGGATTTGGACAAGAATGGGACAAATTGGAGATTGGGGGGCTGGTTCTACACCTCAGCGTGGTAACCAAGATTATTATGGTGGCAATATTTTGTGGCTTAAGACAGGTGAGTTGAACAACGATATTGTATATGATACAGAAGAAAAAATAACGCAGAGAGCTTTTCAAGATTGCTCTCTACGTATGAACAAAATAGGCGATGTACTCATTGCAATGTATGGAGCTACAATAGGAAAGTTAGCTATTGTAGGCAAGGAATTAACTACCAATCAAGCGTGTTGTGGCTGTACCCCCTATGTTGTTTATAATTGGTTCTTGTTTTATTTTTTAATGGCAAGCCGAGATTCATTTATTAAGAAAGGTGAAGGTGGTGCCCAACCTAACATTTCTCGAGTTAAATTGGTAGAGCACTTGATTCCATTACCTCCTTTGAATGAACAGAAACGCATTGTCAAAAGAATAGAAACTCTATTTGAGCAACTGCATTAATTGTTCTATCTTCTGAACTATTCTTCTCTGCTCTTGCAGTGGTGGAATACCAATAATAAGCCCATAAAACAATTCTTTGTTGAGGTGTGGAATTGCTGCACCTTTCTTAGAGTTGCGCAATGTCTCTTTATAGAACTGTATAAAAGCTAAAACATAAGGTTCGTACATTGAGGAACTTATCCATAACTGCTTGAATGTACTACCCATATAGCCATCTTGTGGTACGATGAAAACTTCACCAGAGTTTTCACCGTCCACAAGCATTATATTGTCACCTTTATATACAAGTTTACCTTGTTCTACTATAGTTTCAGAACTTTTACCACGTAAGTATTTTGCATCTAACAAGCATTGCTTGCCAATGGTTTTCAAGCCGTCTGTAAGTTGGCAAACAGCATTTAATCGAGCAATAGACCAAGTACTTGGGAAGTCAAAAGAAATATCAATCTCGGTTACTTCGCTCTCTATCTGCTCATAATACTTGTTATCGTCACCACGGAAAATAACAGAATCGTTGAGGGCAGACTTCTTTAGCTTGCCTTCTTTAACGAGTTTCTGCTTCTCTGCCTTTATTTGTTCAAGCAGTTCTTGCGCTGTACCTTCTTCTGCCATTTGCGGTACAAGTTTTCCTTGAATTGCTTCCTGTAAAATGGACTTTTTTAACTGTTCCTTTATCTCCTCGTTCAACAGATTCAATCTCTCTTGACATAGAGTATAATTATTTAAGAATGAAGACAATTGTGTTAGTTTCCCAACTATTCTATCTTGTTCCTTTGTTGGAGGTATAGGCAGCAACATTTTTGCAAGTGTTTTGCCATTACAATTTGGTTGAGCTGTAGCTATTGTACCATTTTTGAGTTGCTCCCAATACAATTGGCTCTCCATAAATAATTTCATGTAACGAGGATTAAGTAAAGAACTGTATCTCGTTCTTATCAAATACCCTGCATAAATGGCTCTTTCTGGTACTTCCTCAACTAAAAACGATTTTCCAACAGTACCACCTGTTCGTGCAAAGAGAATGTCGTTTACTTTCAACAGGTATGTATCAATATCGTTTTCTTCGATTTGACAATATGGCACATTGTCCCAAAGAACGCAATTTTCTTGAATGTCGCTAATGCGAACCATTTTTATTGCACCATGTTCCAATGCTGGAGCATTATATCCATATTGAATAGATTGGGATATATTACCCCAACGCTCCCATTCCCACCCCTGTGGTATCTCAAACGGTATCTCCTCATCAATACATTTCACCTCCCCTGTAGCAAGCATCTTCTC
>NZ_QTXV01000111.1:3991-5183 GCF_003461825.1 Prevotella sp. AM42-24
ATTTCACCTCCCCTGTAGCAAGCATCTTCTCATAATAGGAACTCATAGAACAAATCCATGCCTATTTATATGGACAACTTAATGTTTCACTAATAAACGAATAGAAATGGAATTAGACAAATTTGAAGAGTTCCTAAGCCAAGGCAATATGGCTAAGAACACGATTTCGGCATATCTGTATGCCGTAAAGGAGTTTGGCTCTCGACACAAAGAGTTGAACAAGAGAAACTTGTTGGTTTACAAGACTTACTTGATTGAGACTTACAAGCCAAAGACGGTGAATCTCCGTATTCAGGCGTTGAACAAGTACCTTGTATTTGTAGGCAAGACGAAACTCCGCTTGAAGTCGGTTAAGGTGCAGCAACGTTCTTATTTGGAGAATGTCATCAGCAATGCCGACTACACCTTTTTGAAGAACAAGTTGAAGAAGGAAGACAACTTGGAGTGGTACTTTGTGGTGCGTTTCTTAGCTGCGACTGGTGCCAGAGTGAGCGAACTTGTGCAAATCAAGGTTGAGCACGTGCAAGTAGGCTATTACGACATCTACACCAAGGGTGGCAAGATACGGCGTATCTATATCCCCAAGACATTGCGCACGGAAACAGAAAAGTGGTTGCAGGCACTCAACCGTACAAGTGGCTATCTCTTTCTCAATCGCTTTGGCGAGCGCATCACGACAAGAGGCATATCACAGCAGTTGAAGAACTATGCGGTGAAGTATGGCTTGAATGAAAAAGTGGTGTACCCTCACTCGTTCCGCCATCGTTATGCCAAGAATTTCTTGGAGAAGTTCAACGACATTGCCCTGCTTGCAGACCTTATGGGGCATGAAAGCATCGAAACGACACGTATCTATCTGCGAAGAAGTAGCTTGGAGCAACAAGAAATAGTAGATAAGGTTATCACTTGGTAAAATGCCAATAAAGGTTTATAGGAATAAGAGTAGAAAGAAATGCAGGTCTCTTTCTACTCTTTCCTTGTAAAACATTTTATCATATGACATGCATATATCAACGACAACGAATCTATACGTCAGTAAATCATGTTATCATCATATATGCAATTCTTTGTTTACCGATAGGTTTGACAAGCAAACGTATGCAATTTGCAGAATTTAGCACTATTGCCAAATCATTACCTCAATTGAGGTGAAACACTCATAAATCGCTCATTTTAAGCTATTCTGAATATT
>NZ_QTXV01000112.1:0-5158 GCF_003461825.1 Prevotella sp. AM42-24
TCATTTTTTCAGTCGCTCAACTCTAAAATGAGCTGTCCGATCAATGATCTTCCTCAGATCGAGTCTTACATCACCCAGGATACTTCTATCAAGGGCTTTACCGTGGCCTACAGAAAGCGCTTGGCTATCGGAAAGAAATGTGCGGATGAACTGAAAGCGCTGACTCCGGGTATCTCCATCGCCGTGGAATTTGACGGCAAAGGCAGAGAGATTGACAACATCAAGGGGGCTACTGGCTTGGGACTCATTGACATCGATGGGCTGGATGAGCAGGAATTGGAGGCGGTCTTCAGTAAAGCTTCTCTTGCCAGCTACTCCTGCTGCATCTACCGCACCATCAGCGGTCATGGTTTGCGCATCTTCTTCAAATACAAAAGACCGGATGACTGCAAGCTGTCGATGATTGACCTCTACGAGTTGTCTCTTAACAAGGCTATCAACTTCTACGAGATGCTCTTGGGGAAGGAGGCTGACAGGAAGTGTACTGACTTCACCCGCCTTTCGGGGTTGGCTCATGATGAGAAGGCGTTCTTCAACTGGGATGCTGCTCCCATCTGTATCTCTGACGGGGATATCCACAACTTTGAACTGAAGAACACAAAGCCTACTCCACCTCACGACGCCGCTGCTGTCAAGAGAACCAGAAAACCGGGTGGCGGCAGAAAGAAAGCATCGAGCATCTGCCAAAAACCTACCATGGCCTTGGTGGCTCCTCATGTAGAGAATCTCATGAAGCAGTGGGGATTGGCATTTGAAAGTGGCAGTCACAATGATTACGTCAACCGATTTGCCTGGACCTGCAATCTCTACGGCATCCAGAAGGAGGAGGTGATAGTCTATGCCCAGGAGCATTTCTGCGGCGACTATGCCCCAGCCATCAGCGTGATCAACTCCTGCTATAAGCATGGCACCAGCCGCTTCGGTTCCTGGACTTTCTATACCAAGGATCAGGATCTGCCAGCCCGCCCTACCATCCGTTTCATCAAGCAGTGGCTGCTCTCCCGTCTGGAATTTCGCCGCAACAAGATGACATCCAAGATTGAAATCCGCAATCTCCTCGTAGAAAATGCCAAATACAAGAAGTGGACCAACTTGGAGGATACCATCAAGAACTCTATCTGGGTGGAGATGAACGAATCTAACATGGACGTTTCTATGAAAAAGTTGGAGGCCATCATCGACAGTGATTTCAGCATGGATTTTGATCCGTTGGAAGAGTACCTGAAAGGCTTGGCACCTTGGGACGGTGAGCATGACTACATCGGCGAACTGGCTGACCGCATCACCATCGAAGAGTTACCGGGTTACTTCCACGACCAGGAGCAGTTCCGCTATTTCTTCAAGAAATGGTTTGTCGGCATGGTTGTGGGTTGGGTGAATCCTACTGTGATAAACCAGACCATCCTCATCTTAGTGGGCAAAGGTGGTATCTACAAGACCACTTTCTTCAACTATCTGCTGCCGCCAGTTCTCAGAGCGTACTTCCTCAACGATTCTTCTGCCAACTACATGGACAAGGATTTCCTCGAGGCGTTCTTCAGCATGGCACTGATCTGTCTGGACGAGTTGGAGGCCATCTTCGGCAAGAACCTGAGTGCCTTCAAGAGCAACATGACCAAGCAGAAATTCTCTATCCGCCGTCCTTACGACAAGTACCGTTCGGAGCTGAGACATAGGAGTTCATTGGCTGCCACGAGCAATTCCATACAGATTATCCCGGATGAGGAGAACCGCCGTTACTCTCCTTGGCAGGTGAAGTGCATCGTCAGTCCGATAGAGAATCCTCTTGAGTACGACAAAATCTATGCTCAGGCTGTGGCGCTCGGTCAGAAGGTGGTGGAGAACCGCAAAAAGGGTTTGAAAAACGACTGGGTATATTGGTTGACCAACGAGGACATAGAGAAAATGAAGGTGCACAACAGATACTTCATGGTTGTCAACTTGTCTGAGGAACAGGTGAAGCGTTTCTACACCGTGCCGGACATAAAGAAAGCTGAGCAATATGGCACCAGACTGAAGTTCCGATACAATGCGGAGATCATGGAGCGTATCTGTACCAATCCTGCAATGCGCCAGAACATAACTTCTCAGAGTATCGGCTACACCATGTCAAGACTTGGTTTCCCTAAAGCTCACAGAAGCAAGGGAAACGGCTGGTGGGTCATAGAAAAAGAGGGTGCCGAGATCAATACTGATGCGCTCTTTTCTATGGCGGATGCACGTTCAAAAGAGGAGGATCGCAAATAACTTATTTAGAGGTCGGAAATGACTTATTTACGAATTGGAAATGACTTGTTTGTAGATCGGAAATGACTTGTTTGCAGGTCGAAAATGACTTGTTTCTGAAAATATAAAATAAAGACAATGAAAATTGAAGAAAGAATTTATGGGAAATCAGAGTTAGCTTTGGTCTATTTCCCTTCTTGCGATCCAGCCACAGCGCTGCGTCGATTGACACGTTGGATAAAAAGAAACCGAGAATTAAGCATGTGTTTATCAGATTGCCACAATGCCAAATATGCTAAGATTTGGACTCGACAACAGGTTTATCTCATCAAGTATTACCTCGGAGAACCGTAATTTTGAAAAAAAATCAACTTTATCGTGACATTAAATGACATTAAACGACATTAAATGACATTAAACGACATTGGGGATTTTTTATTTCGTACCTTTGTATTGTCAATCAGAACGGTTGGCGATGCAACAGATGGTGAATCCGCCGTAGCCCTCATTGCATCTGGTTACTAAAATTAAATTAATAGAAAATGATTCTGATCAATTTGAAGAAGAACAAGAATGAGAAGATGCCGAATGCATTTGGTAAGTACTATGCATTCCCAGTGATTAACCAGACTATCGGTATGGATGGTCTTTCCGAGCACATGGCGAGTCACAACACGCCGTTTTCAGCTGGTGCCATCAAGGGTATGCTGACCGACCTCGTGAGCTGTATCCGAGAGTTGACCCTGCAGGGTATCGCCGTGAAAATCGACAACCTGGCCATCTTCTCCATCGGCATCAAGAACAAATGTGGTGCTGCATCAGAAAAGGATTTCTCTGTGGCTAAGAACATTGAGAGTGTGAAGTTGAGAGCCAGAGCAACTGGTGTGCTGATGAGCGACCGCCTGAAACTCGATGCTACCATCAAGAGAGCAAGTGCCATATTGGGTGATGATAGTTCAAATGGTGAGAACGCTGGAGGCGGTTCTGTGAACGGTGATGCCGGCGGTTCGGGTGTCAACAAGCCTTCTGGCGGTAATACCCAGGAGAGTGGCGGCACCTCTCAGGGCACTGGATCTGAGAATGGAGGCAGCGGAGAAGATAATGAACTGTAAAACATAGGGTTAGGGATTCGTCCCTACCCTTACTCTTTTACTTGCTTACATAAAATATTAATTGAATAAAACATTTGGATTATGAAAAAGGAAACATTGAAGAAGATTATCAATTTTGCAATCACTGTTTTGACTGCCATCGCCAGCGCTTTTTGCGTCAGTTCCTGCCAGGGGTAAGGGGAACTGATGATGATGACATCAACTGCTGAAAGAACTATGTATGTATTAACTGCTAAGAAAGCGAAGTGAGTATTAACTAAATTTTTAAACTAAAAAAAACTTTTAGAACATGAGAGAAATCAATTTGATTGTGTTGCACTGCAGTGCAACCCGTGTGAACCAGGATTTTCCCATAGAGGCTTTGAAAGCCTGCCATAAGGCAAGAGGTTTCAAGTCTGTGGGCTACCACTACTACATCACAAAGGATGGTACGCTCTATCCTTGCCGCCCGGAGCGTGAGGTGGGTGCTCATGCCCGCCACTACAATGCCCACAGCATCGGCATCTGCTACGAGGGTGGTCTGGATGAGAACGGGAAGCCTGCTGATACCCGTACCTTGGCGCAGAAAGTGACGATGGAGGAGCTTCTCAAGAGTCTCCGCAAGGATTTTCCTGATGCCACGATTCTCGGGCACAGGGATCTTCCTGGTGTAAGAAAAGAGTGTCCTTGCTTTAGTGTTAAGGAGTGGTTGGAGGAGATTAAATCTTAGTTTTTCCCCTGGAGGGTGTGTCATAAGTCTGTGACACACCCTTTGAGTCGGGCAATTTTACAGATAATATTTTTAATTTGTCTAAATAGTAGCAATATATGCCAATTATTCATTTTTTCTGATTGATTATCAAGATAAAACATTATATTTGTAGCATTAAATGGTTTTAGAATTATGGCAAAGAAAAATATAGACTTAGCAGTAGTCCTTCATGATGATTGCGACTACAAGGACTGGCTTGTGGAACTCAAGGAACGATTCTACAGCCATCGCCTCAAAGCGTCATGTGCCACCAATGGCTACTTGTTGGACTTCTATTGGAAGTTGGGACGAGACATTGAAGCTAAGCAATATACTAATACTTATGGCTCTGGCTTTTATAAGAATCTCAGTCAGGATTTGAAGAACGAGATGCCTGGCGTAAAAGGGTTCTCGCCTATAAACTTGCGATATATGAGTAAGTTTTTCAAACTCTATGCTCCTCTATATAGAAATATTCCGCAGACTGCGGAACTTTTCTCTGATTCGTTGTCAGATTCAAATGTTCCGCAAGTTGCGGAACAATTTGAAAAACGTCAACAGCCTGTTGATGATTTCAATATGTTGTTATCAATTCCTTGGGACCATCATCGCCGTATCATCGACAAATGCAAGGATGATATGAACAAAGCCCTGTTCTTTGTAAGAAAGACATGGGAAAATAATTGGGGACGTGATGCGTTGCTTAATTGGCTTGACACAGACCTTTATGAGCGTGACGGCAAGGCTATCACCAACTTCCAGGCTACGCTTCCTGCTGTACAAAGCGACTTGGCGCAACAGATAACCAAAGACCCTTATCAGTTGGACTTTCTTAACTTAAGGGAGAAATATGACGAGCATGACATTGAGGAAGAATTGGTGAACAATGTAACACGTTTTCTTTTGGAACTCGGAAAAGGCTTCTCGTATATGGGCAGACAATTCCGCTTGGAGGTAGGACAACAGGAATTCTTCCCAGACTTGTTGTTTTACAATGCCCACCTCCATGCCTATGTGGTCATTGACCTGTTATGTTGTGCACAACATAATAATTCATATGTTGCGTAGTCAATTATGTTGGCTTCACATC
>NZ_QTXV01000113.1:0-225 GCF_003461825.1 Prevotella sp. AM42-24
ATATATACATGGATAGGTGTGTACGTGTACACATGAATACACCTTAAACCCTCATATCATGATGAGTAGCAGGCCTTTATAGATTTACATTTTTATAAACAAGATGATAAAGCTTCGCCCCACACCATGAAGGATGCTACTGGAGTTCCACCTGATAGACTTTGCAGTTATGTCAGCAGAGCATGACGTAAGTGCAAAGTCCCTCAGTCGGAAGGTGCCCACGAA
>NZ_QTXV01000113.1:235-5089 GCF_003461825.1 Prevotella sp. AM42-24
GGTGCCCACGAAACGACATGCGGTAGCTTACAAACTGAGTAGGTGGGACGCAAGCGATTCCCACTTATTCAGTTTGCCACTACTGCACGTCCATTCGTCGAGAAGGGCACTGGCTCACAGCATCAACCTTCATTTTCCCTCCCTTCCACCTTATTAGAATATTCTGGTCTTCCTCTTTATAAGCATTCTGTCTTTCCTTATAAATCTTTCGGCTTTCCTTCTTTATAATCTTCGCCCACGCCATAGTCCAGTAAGCATGAACAGTTAGCCAGGGTGTTGTTCTTTCGCAGGCCGATTTTATCGACTTACGAAGGAACAACACGTTGGCTTTTAAAACTGTTGATACTTGCTTGGCCTATTCCCACCCAGCTTTTCTATCCCTGCAGTCATTCCCTGTTATACTTTTTCTTCTTACTGAAACCAGAAGGCTTTGATTCCTTATCGTCTTTGGGATTTCGGGATTCTTTTTCTGCAAAGTTATCGCGTATTTGGCAAATAGCAAGTCGTGATTCGGTAACAATCTTCCTTTTCCATGAAACATGCAAAAGAGTATTCTTCCCATCAGACTTGCCTTATTGCCTTGTACGCACTTTGAAAAGCAGAAAAAGCTTCCCGATCCCAAGTCCGAAAGGACTTAACGAAAGGGAGAAAAAATTTAGAGACTATGGCAAAAGATTTCAACAACCGCCTGATTACTCCAGAATTGGAGAAGGCAATGCAGGACTATCCGCTCTATTCCCAGGATAGCAAGAAGAAGGATGCAGTTTGCATCGCAGTGTTTTTCATCGGCAACGCTCGCTGGTACATTCTTGAAGGACAGCGAGAGAATGATGATTTTGTGCTCTTTGGCATCGTTGTAGGTCTGGCTGAGACTGAATACAGCTACATTTCTGCCAATGAAATGGCAAGTGTAGAGTTGGATGCAACCAAGTTTGGACTCGGCAAGGTTAGAGTGGAGCAGAGAAAGCCATTCCAACCATGTCAGCTTTCTGAAATCATTGATAGAGAGTTGCAGTCTTTCCTCAGCAGACTTTACGATTGAAAACATTTTTCTCGGTGGGTAGTGGCTGATGGCTGCTACCTGCCATGTAACAATACTTAAAGCAATGAACATGGTACAGGTTTACATCAAGGGACAGGAGGATAAGGAGTTGAGCAGCTTTTTGCGCTATTATCCGGTACGTATCAAGAACATCGGTATGGATGCTTTCTTCGACCGCCAGGTTATCTATGATTTCAAGGATGGTCGAAACCATGCAGATGTGGCGAAGTGCGTGGCAAAGATGCTTGTCAAGAAGTTTGGACGCAAGGTTCGCAGCGTTGTCTTCTCTTGCGTTCCTGCAAGCAGCCAGGAGCAAAACGAGGCACGCAACAAGAACTTCTCTGAACTTGTCTGCAAGTTTTCAGGAGCAATCAACGGCTTTTCTCATGTCAAGGTTGTTGGCGAACGTACCGCAGTTCATGGCACAAAGGTCAAGAAGGAAGAGCGAGAAAAGCGCTTGAAGGAAAAGAATAATATTGAGGTGGATGCTAACTTCTTCAAAAACAAGATAGTCTGCATTTGGGACGATGTGGTCACTACCGGCACTTCATTCTGTGCCTACACCGCACAATTGGAACAAGTAGGGGCGCACGTAACAAACGGCATTTTTCTCGGCAAGACATCATATAAATATGTACAGCAATGAAAAGAAAGAACATGACAAAGTTTGACAAGGCTGTTTCGGCAGCCTTTACAGGTCATCGCTTTTACAACTTCTCTCAGCAGGAGGTCATAAAAGAGCGATTGACCAAAGCCATTCTCGAAGCTTACGAGCATGGCATCAGTAATTTTATTTCGGGATTCGCCATCGGCATTGACTTGATGGCAGCCCAGATTGTGCAGTCGCTGAAACCTTCCTGCCCGGGAATGACGCTTACCGCAGCCATTCCTTTCAGAGGTCAGGCAGATAGGTTCAAGCCCGGCGACAGGATGCTTTATGATGGATTGATGGCTTCAGCAGATGAGGTGATCATCCTTTCAGAATACTATTACAACCGATGTTTCCTTGACCGAGACGAGTTCATGGTTGAGAATGCGTCCCTTCTCATTGCCTTCTATGATGGGAGAGAGAAGGGTGGAACCTACTACACTTTCAAGAAAGCCAACTGTTTGGGCATTCCCGTGGTGAATATATATTGAATAACTCGCTAAATATCAAGCTTATGAATGAATTTGTTGACATCATCGTTATCTACGTCGTTCTCCGTGCCATCCTCGCCTTCCTGGGCGCATGGTGGCATGGAGACGGACGCAACGATTTCAGACGAGACCGATAAATGGATCGGTCTCAATAGTATTGTGTACTATCCTTATCTGCGATGCTTGAAAAGCTTATTTCTGCGTTATATCGGTTTTTCTGAAAAATAATCTTAAATCTAATGCTGAAAAACCGCATATATCATCTTTTCTTTGTATTTTTGCAAAAGAATTACGAATTTAAGCACGAAAGATATGATATTACAATTTAAAGTAAAGAATTTCCTTTCTATAAGAGAAGAGCAGACGCTGGATTTTACGGCTTCTGCTGACAAAACGTATGAAGACTACGCTGTTGTTAAAATAAAAGGTGTTCGCATTTCCAAATTGGGTGTTGTTTACGGACCAAACGCATCTGGCAAGAGCAACATCCTCAAAGCTTTGGCTTGGTTCATTTTTTATTTGGTTGCAAGTCGTTCCAAGAAACCTGGTACAGGCACAGGACTGACACCATTCATGATGGATGAGGATAGCCGAAACCAAAACTCATCATTTGAATTGATTTTCTATATTGGTGATGTCAGATATGAATATTCCGTTGTCTTGAACAACCAAAAGATTTATAAGGAAGAACTGTACTTCTATCCCAATAACCGCCGTGCGCTCTTTTATGAGCGTACCTGGAATGAGGACAAGAGCAACTCTTCAATTTCTTTCGGACCATTGCTGAAGTTGTCTGCAACACAGAAACTATTCATAGAGTCAAATTGTATTTCCAATGCTACGGTACTCACAACCTATAAGAATGCAAACGTTGAAAAGAATGTTGAACTTGACAAAGTCTTCAATTATTTTGAAAGTGAGTTCATGCCTTTGCTCAGCAAGAATGATAATCTTGGACAGTTGGCTAACGATGTGGTAAGATTGGATGCTGACAGCAAGAAGTTTATCTGCGAGATGCTTGAAAAGGCTGATTTCAACATTTCCGACATATACATCAAGGAAGAAAAAGGTGAGGTTTCTGAGGAAGCAATGGAGAAGTTCAGAAAGATAGCAAAAATCTTACATATCTCGGAACCACAGGACAAGAGCATATCTACAGAAGAATTGTTCTTCACCCACAAGACTCCTTTCTATACGGGAAGTCTTTCTAACATGGTGGAATCGGAAGGTACCAACCGTATGTACGGTTTGTCGGCATTGCTATTTACACTTATCAAAAACAATCAGACATTGCTGTGTGATGAGTTGGAGAACTCGCTGCATTACGACCTGTTCACCCATATTATCAAGACATTCCTTGTAAATTCAGATAGGGCACAATTGATATTCTCTACTCATAGTCTTATGCTCCTTGATGAGGACTTTATCCGCAGGGACATGGTGTATTTTGCCAACAAAAACGAATCGGGAGCAACAGAGATTTATCGTGCCAAGGATTTCGGTCTCCATAAGGAAGTGTCCATCCTCAATGCTTACAGAGCCGGTAAGTTGGGAGCGAAGCCTCAGTTGGGCAGTATATTTATTGACGAATAAGAAAGGAGGTCAGCATGGAACAGAGACCGCTTGAATATATGGTTATTTTTCTACACCTTTACTTATGAAGTTACAAAATTAAAATCATATACAAAAATATTTATACTCTATGAATATCCCTAACGTAATATCATTTAAAGAGTTAATAAAACAATTCCCTAATCACAATGAACCAGCTATATTGGAAGGTGAGCATTTTTTGTTCACACTATCAAATGGTTCGGTAGCGTGTACCCAAGTTAGAAAATGCTTTCATATAGGAGAACCAACTATGATATTAGGTGATTCTTATATTATCAATAAAGATGGTCTCAGACATGTAACAACTAATTATGGTAGCATTCATCTAAAAGATATAAATGATGCTTATCATCTTACAACAAAGGAATATGACGATGTGTTAGAACCTCTTAGGAATTGTTCTCGCATATTGGAAGGATTGCTCGACAGACAAGAACCGTTTAAAGGAGACTTTGATTCTTACAGGTACATATATACTAACCATGTATTTTATCTTGTAAAACCACAAGGGTTAATAAAAAATGAGAATTGGAACAATGAAACTTCAAAATATGGAAAGGCAAGATTTGTTTATTATAGTGATATTTGCTTTTCTTTGGTTTTTCCAGACTATGGTGGTAGTTGGAGATATTATCCTCCCAAAGTTGGTGTTGATTCTAAAAATGGAAAAACGATATGCTATGCTCCAGGAAGACTATACTCGGAATATGATTATAAAGAGTTGACTTTTAGCACATATTGGTGTGCTTACGTTTCAATAAAATACGCATTAAAGAAACTTGATAAAAATATAGATGGAATCTTGTCAAGAAAAGAGACATGATATAAAATAAAGATCTGTTCCGTTGACAACTAAACAACGAAACGTTTGCTGCCAACTTGTTGGGTAGCTTGCAGGGTCAAAAGATAAAGAAAAGTGAGCTGTGGGGTAGCTGTGGGGTAACTATGGGGTAACTGTGGGGCAATTATTCCATGACCATCAAAACATTTAGCAGCCTTTTTAGTAATATAGGCTGATTTGACTTTTCCTGATTTCTGTAGACACTTTTTTACTTTAT